>CAZHVX010000138.1:0-6103 GCA_964536295.1 uncultured Pseudomonadota bacterium | reverse complement strand
CTCTGGCACCTTTATCTCTCTGGTTGTTTCATCCACAACACTAAACTCAAGCCTATACGCCCTTTCGGGTAACTCATCAATGAATTTTTCGGCCCATTCAACAAGTGAAATCCCGTTTCCATTGAAGTATTCATAAAAACCCAGATCTATAAATTCATCTGAACTGTTCAGACGATAAAAATCAAAGTGATATACTGGAAGATCACCCCCCAGATATTCATTTAGCAATGTGAATGTCGGTGAATTTACATAGCAACTTGAAGGGACGTTCAACGCCCTTGCCAAACCCTGAACGAACGTGGTTTTTCCACTCCCCAAATTACCAGCCAACCCAATCACATCTCCTGCTTTTAGATTTTTTGCAATTTCATGGGCAAGTTTATGGGTTTCTTTTACCGATGAAGTTTCAATCACCCTGCTCATCTTGAGAATCCTTAAATTTGTAACTACTCACGATTTTGAAGTTTGTCATTCAGGCTGTGTTACAATAAGGGCTCTTCACTTTTTTGTCATTCCCGCAAAAGCGGGAATCCAGTAATTTTAATAAGTTCTGGATCCCCGCTTTCGCGGGGATGACATCAAAAAAGCATTGTGACACAACCTGATTGCGAAGAGTCCTTCGACTTTGCAGCGTGGTGAGCTTTGTCGAACCACTCAGGACAGGCTCCTCGCGATGACAATAAAATAAACTACTCAATTTCAGCAATTAACCGAATGGCCTTCGGTACTCGCTTAATCAAATCCGTTGTTATCAATCCAATATCTCCCGACTCCTCTGCCGTCATGTCACCCGCCAAACCATGGATATAGACGGCTGCCAGGATGGCGTCCAGAAATGGGATACCTTGTGCAACAAATCCTGCTATCACACCAGTCAATGCATCACCCATTCCTGCAGTTGCCATCCCCGGATTACCAGTTGGATTGATATATACCTTTCCATCTGGAGTTGCAATAACTGTTCTATTGCCTTTGAGCACCAGGTAAACCTGATAAACCTGGGCGAATTTTTTACTTATCTCAATTTTATTTTCCACAATTTCCTTTGTTTCAAGGCCGGTCAATCTGCTCATCTCCCCTGGATGCGGCGTTAACACTATATCTGCCATCCTTTTCCTCAAAACATCAAGCATCCCGGATATGCAATTTATTCCATCTGCATCAATTACCATAGGTAAGGAAAGCCTGGAGATAACCTCTAGAACAAACTTCTGAGTTTCTTTTTCGACGCCTATACCAGGACCGATTGCTACCACATTTTTATCCTTTGCAAAGGACAACAATTGCGAAACTGATTCTTGAATGAAGTGCCCCTTACCCTTATCAACCACAGGTTCGCACATAATCTCGGGATACCTTGCATCAAATTTGGTATATGCATGCTCGGGAAGTATATATGTAGCAAGGCCAGCACCGGCACGCAATGCCGAGTGCGATGTCAAAAAGCCCGCTCCTATTTTTGTAAAACTCCCGGCAACAATTACAGCATGACCATATGTTCCCTTATGGGATTCGGCTTCACGTTTGCAAAAATATTTTTTGAAATATTCAGGGGTATTTAAAAAATAGCTGAACTTGGCCTTCTCTAGAAGTTCATTTGGAATTCCAATATCAATAACTTTAAGCTCCCCTGCATATTCATTTCCGGGGGCATTAACCAACCCGACCTTTGCAACCGCAAAAGTAATTGTCTTTGCCGCCTTAATCGCTACGCCCAAGGGTTTGCCGTTATCGGCAGATAGCCCCGATGGTATATCGACCGCAATTACCGGTTTATGTAAACGATTAATGTATTGTATGATCTCAAAATACTTTCCTGAAACCTCTGCGTTCAAACCCGTTCCAAAGATTGCATCAACAACAACATTGGAATTTCTAAGAACACCATCGAGGTTTTTCAGATCATCGAATGTGTCAATTACGTGAATTTTTGGATTTTTATCTTTGAGCTTTTTTAGATTTTCAACTGAATCTGGCGATAAGGAATCCGGGGCACCCAATAAAAAAATTTCAACATTGTATCCCCATTCGATGAGGTATCTGGCGGCTACAAGGCCGTCGCCACCGTTGTTTCCCTTACCTACCACGATAGAAATGTTGGGATTTTGTTGGTGGGGAAAACTTAACCTGACCTCCTCTGCAACGCCTCTTCCGGCATTCTCCATGAGATCAAGGCTTGGAACCCCCATGTTATTGATAGCGGCCTGATCTAAGGCCTGCATTTGTTTGGATGTAACTAATTTCATCGTTTAGCTCGTTTAGTTCGTTTAGCTCGTTAGGTCCGATTAGATTGAGTATCTTCAACGAGCTCAACTGACTAAACCGACAAAACGGGCCAAACGGACTAAACGAATTTAACCTTCTAGGACCACATTTGCAATGCCGTAATCGCCGTCGTGAGAAAGCATCACAAAAACATTTTTAACATTCATTTTCTCTAGGCGCTCTTTTACGCCCCCCGTGGCATTGACGAATGGCCTTCCACTTTTTTGATCAATTTCAATATTCAATAAATCTATATCCTCAAAACCCTTTGGGTAGATGGCCTTGATGAATGCCTCTTTGGCCGCATATCTCGTTGCAAAACGGGTAGCTGGATTTCTTTTGTTATTACAATAACGAATTTCTTTTGATGTAAAGACGCGTTTCAAAAATCGTTCCTGCCAACGAAATATCATAGATTCCACCCTTCTAACGTCCACCAAATCAATCCCAATACCTACTATCATATTTACCTCACGTTCTATTCGTTTGGTCCGTTTAGTTCGTTATGTTCGTTTGGTCCGTTAACGAGCAAAACCAACTAAACGGACCCAACCAACTTAACCATCTCCCTGACTGCCTCTTCTAAACCGACAAATATCGCCCTGGCAATAATACTATGACCGATATTATATTCAACTATTTCCGGTACAAATTTAACCAACTGTGCCGTATTCTCATAATGCAATCCATGCCCGGCACAGACCCTAAAACCGGCTTTTTTTGCATACTGAGCTGCTTCCCTTAACCGATTCATCTCTTTTTGGATGAGATCTCCTTCTACGGCATTACAATACTCCCCCGTATGAAGTTCAATCACATCAGCGCCAAGGTCTTTTGAGGCCTTTAGCTGATCAATCTCTGGGTCGATAAAAAGGCTTACACTTATAGAATTTGCTTTAAAGGAAGATATGTATCTATTTAAAATATCGAAGTTTTTTATCACATCCAAGCCGCCCTCGGTTGTGATTTCTTCCCTTTTTTCCGGAACCAACGTTATCGTGTTCGGCTTAACCCTTAAGGCAATATCCACGATCTCTTCAACAGTCGCCATCTCCAGATTTATAGGAATACTGATTTTATCTTTTATACGATATAAATCTTCATCTTGGATATGCCTTCGATCTTCTCTTAAATGGATTGTGATCTGATCGGCCCCGCCCCTTATTGATGCCTGCGCGGCCTGTAGGATATCTGGATAGCAAACACGTCTTGCCTGACGTAACGTTGCAACGTGATCAATATTGACCCCTAAACTTGGCATGAAGCACCCCTTTATTGCGCACCAAGATGCTTTTGGACCGCACCCGTCACATCATCAGCAATTTTGGAGATAAGGCTTTCATTTTCACCCTCGACCATAACCCGGACCTTGGATTCGGTACCAGAATATCTAACCAAAAGCCTTCCCTTTCCACTCAACTCCTTTTCAAAAGCTGTAATAACATTATTCAACTCTGGAATGGTATGAAATTCCTTCTTCACTCTAACCATCACGCTTTTATTTATTTGTGGAAATGGCGTATAGATATTTCTCAAATCTTCCATTGATTGTTCTCTCTGACACATAACAGACAAAACCCTTAACGCTGCCAACATTCCATCGCCGGTTGTACTGTGATGCAGAAAAATTAAATGACCTGAAGATTCGCCACCGAGATTATATTCGCCCTCGCGCATTGCCTCTACGACGTATCTGTCACCAACGGCCGTGCGAATAAGATTGATACCCTTGGATTTAAGATGCATCTCCAATCCCATATTACTCATTACGGTTCCAACAACTGTGTTTTTCGCAAGATTTCCTTTCTTAAAAAGATGATCCGCACAGATCGCTAGAATATGGTCCCCATCTAGAAGGTTCCCCTTTGCATCGGAAAGGATCAGCCTGTCGCCGTCACCATCAAGTGCAATGCCAACATCCGCCTTATATTCCTGCACCATTTTGGCCATAGTATTGGGGTGAAGCGCCCCGCAACCTTCGTTGATATTTGTACCATCCGGCTTCACGCCGATGGCTATAACCTTTGCTCCCAGCTCACTTAAAACCGCAGGTCCAACCTTGTAGCCCGCACCATTGGCGCAATCGATAAGTATTGTTAATCCATCCAAACGGAGTTTATTCGGAAATGTATTCTTCAAAAATTCTATATATCTTCCATTTGCATCATCGATACGATAAGCCTTGCCGATTGCATCACCTAATGGTCTTTCACTTTTTTCGGTGTGAGTGTTTAAAAATGCCTCCATCTCAATTTCTAGATGATCCGGTAATTTAAAACCATCGCGATCGAAAAATTTAATTCCATTATCGCTGTAAGGATTATGTGATGCAGAAATGACAACGCCGGCATCCGCCCTCATTCCCCTTGTAATGAACGCAATGGCCGGTGTTGGTAATGGCCCAACAAGTAAAACGTCCGCACCCATCGATGCAATACCGGAGGCCAATGCCGTTTCAATCATGTAACCAGATAAACGCGTATCTTTACCAACGACGATGGCGTGTTTCCGTTTTCCATTTCTGAAAATATTCGCAATTGCGCGCCCAAGGTTTAAAGCCATCTCCGAATTCATTAAATGAGCATTGGCCTTACCCCTGACTCCATCGGTTCCAAATATCTTCCTGGTCATATGATTTCTCCTCGTATTATGAGTTTTAATGAGAGAGCAGAGTTTACAAACGCTGAGTATTCAGAGATCACTGAGATCGCTGAGATCTTTTAGGCTTTAGAATTAAAAAAACTCAGAGTCCCCAGCGGCCTCAGATTTCTCAGCGTTTGTAAACTCTGTGACCTCACGGAACAAGCTCTATATACCAAGGCGTCTTATAAGTCAATCCTTCGACTCTGTCCCATGGCCTAAAAGCCGGGGCCCGCTCAGGATTGACCCTGAGCGGCGTCCAAGACCCACCCTTCAGGGCGGGGCTTGAACGCAGTCGAATGGGTCAAGGTTAAGGCTATTTTGCCTAATTTCCTCAAAAACCCTTTTAAATCTAGATACTTGCAAGACATCATGCACACGCAGTATATCGGCGCCTCTCTCTATTGCCACCGCCAATGAGGCCAATGTCCCCTCGATGCGCTCATTCGCTGGAAGATCCAAAATAGCGCCTATAAAGAACTTTCTAGAGGGCCCTATTAATATCGGCAATCCCAAATCCTTAAACCTATCCAGATGATTTAAAATTTTAAGATTATGTTCTAAGTTTTTTCCAAAACCAATGCCGGGATCCAAAATGATTTTTTCTTTTTTCACACCGGCATTGACCGCATTATCTATAGCCTTCGTAAAAAAATTATAGATGTCCTCTATGACATCCTTGTAAAAAACTTTTTCCTGCATTGTTTTTGGGGTACCAAGCATATGCATGATACAAACCGGCACATTTGATTCGGCAACTAAGCGCACCATGTCTTTGTCGTGACGCAGACCGCTGACATCGTTTATCATATCAGCACCGGCCTCAAGCGCTGCCTTTGCAACCTGCGATTTCATTGTGTCTATTGAGATTGGGCTATCTGACTTTGCTCTAATTTCGCGTATGATAGGTATTGTGCGTGCGATTTCTTCATCAGCATCCACCTGATCAGAGCCTGGACGTGAAGATTCTCCACCGATGTCGATGATATCCGCGCCATCTGATATCATCCGGATTGCGTGCTTCACTGCAAGTGTTTGATTGGAATATTTTCCACCATCTGAAAAGGAATCAGGGGTTACATTGAGGATGCCCATAATTATAGGCGTCCTGAAATCAAATGTCTTATTTCCTATTTTCATTAATGGTACCTCTGCAAAATTGAGGTTTTAACACATTATAGTTATTTTTATTGTGTGT
>CAZHVX010000137.1:812-6118 GCA_964536295.1 uncultured Pseudomonadota bacterium | reverse complement strand
TTGCCATTTTTATAATCTTCTATGGCCTCTTCAACCTTCTGAAAACTTTGTCTAAATTTGCTTAATTCTATTAAGGACATTTTTTTATTCGTTACGAGTTTCGTGTTTCGGGTTTCGCGTAACTCGCAACCCGCAACCCGTAACCCGTAACTCGTAACCCGTAACCTGTTCAAAACCCATGTTTCTTTAAAAATTCCTTCGTTATATTAGACTCGGAACGATACTCCTCTGAGCTAATAAAGGTGAGCTTCTCCACATATTTGCCCACAATGTCAACCTCTAAATTTACACCCCTACCAACCCCAATATCCTTAAATGTAGTATTTTCAAGGGTGTGAGGGATCACCAATACGGAAAACTGGTTCTGATCACAATCATTTATGGTTAAACTTACACCGTTAACCGCAATCGAACCCTTTTTGACTGTGTATTTTGCTAATTCTTTAGGAATTTCGATAACATATTCGCGAGCTTTTCCCTTCTGTTCTACCTTGGTTACCGCTCCGACCCCATCGATGTGTCCCTGAACCAGATGTCCCCCGAGACGCGCCCCCATTCTAAGGGCTCTTTCTAGATTGACACTATCTCCTGCATTCAATTGCGGAATAGTGGTAAGACTCTGCGTTTCAGGACCAACATCCAACCATACCCTATTACCCAATTTGGATGTAACAGTAAGACAACACCCATCAACCGCAAAGCTGTCACCCACATTTGTATCTGATAAATCGAGAGTTGTTTCAATCTCAAGCTGGATCAAACCATCATTTGACTTCTTTGATTTTATTTTACCAATATTTTCAATTAATCCGGAAAACATTTCAACCCCTCACTTTTATTTTGGTACTATCAAAATAATTTTATTTGGAACACCTGCCCGCCATCATATTTCATTTTAGGATGGCAGGCGGGGGATAAACGCTGATGAACACTGATAATCCTAAGTTATTGTTGGCTACTAACGGTTACTATCTGCAACAAAAAAACAAAAATATCAGCGTTAATCCCCGCCTGCCTTCCTATACATCATATGATGGCGGGCAGGTGTGTTCATCCTGTTTCGTTTTACCATGACAACTTTTGACACTATTTCAAATTTCCCTCTATCATTGCATTATCATTATATAGTGAAATTTTTACATCTTTTAAATCAAGCGCTTCGTTTATTGACGGAACCTTTAAAAATGGCAACCAATCCTTCCCAAACCCTCCCAGTATCTTGGGTGAGATAAAGGCAATTATTTTATCAACCAATCCATCCCTGATAAGAGCAGAGTGTAAACCAGCGCCCCCCTCAACCAACACGGAGGCGATCCCCCTGCTTCCAAGCTTTTCAAGCATCTCCCTTAAATCAAGCCTGCCCTTCAAACTTTTGCACCTGATGATTTCAGCACCAATTTTTTGAAAGGGTTCAACTTTTCTGGAATTAACGTGATTAGAGACAATGATAATGGTTTTCCCTGTTTGTTTAAAAAGTTTTAACTCAGGTGAAATCTCCAAATCTCCGTCTATAACAATCCTTATCGGATTTTTTGCCTCTTTATCTTTAATTCTTGCGGTCAAAAGCGGATCGTCATTTGTTGCAGTACCACTGCCGACCATAATTGCATCCACCTCGCTTCGAAGCAGATGAACCGCGTCTCTGGATTCGGGATTCGTAATCCACTTCGATGATCCATCTTTGGCGGCAATTTTTCCATCCAATGATAATGCAACTTTTACGATTACGAATGGTTTTCCCTCAGAGATATATTTGTTGTATATGAAATTTAGTTCTTCACACTCTTTTTCTAAAACGCCCTTAACAACCTCAATGCCGGCCTGCTTGAGCATCCTTATCCCCACCCCATTAACCTTCGGATTGGGATCCTTTGTACCTATAATGACCCTTGAAATCTTTGAATCTATGATTTGGTCAACGCATGGTGGTGTTCTGCCAACGTAGCAGCACGGCTCCAATGTGACATACAGATCCGCGCCCCGTGCCTTGGCACCAGCCTTTTTTAACGCGTAGGCCTCTGCATGTACTGAACCCGCAAAACGGTGATATCCCTCTGCTATAATCCTGCCATTTTTGACAACAACCGAACCAACCATTGGATTGGGAGAAGTATTTCCCTTCGCCTTCAAAGCCAATTCCAGAGCACGACGCATGAACCTCTCGTGATTTCTTTCACTTCTCATTTTTTTGTTTCCAGGATATCTTTTAATTCCGTCATGAACTCATTTACATCTTTAAAAGAGCGATAAACGGATGCAAAACGAACATACGCAACGTCATCAACGTCATGTAAAAGCGAAACTACCTCTTCGCCAATGTCCTTCGTGCTTATTTCTTTTTTGTCACTTTCCTGGCACCACTTCTCAACTTTACCAACCAGGGTTTCAATCATATCTATACTGACTTGTCGCTTCTCACATGCCTTCTTTAATCCATTGATGATCTTTAATCGATCAAAGGACTCGCGCCTTCCATCCTTTTTGACGACCATTGGAAGCTCTTCTTCTATTCTCTCGTATGTGGTGAAGCGCTTATTACAGGAAAGGCACTCGCGGCGCCGTCTGATGATATCACCTTCCTTGGTGATCCGTGAATCTACCACCTTATTTTCAAGGTTATCGCAGGATGGACATTTCATAATTTACAACTCTATAATTATTCTGTCATTCTGAACGCAGTGAAGAATCCAGTTGGTGCATCCACTGGATCCTTCAGTCGCATCGCTCCTTCAGGATGACATAAATGTTACAAATCATAATCAAGAATTCCTATAAACTGGAAACTGCATGCAAAGCTCCTTCACCTCATTCAAGGTTTTCTGCTGCAGTGCTTCGTTAGTTATATCTTTAATAATTCCGCTGATACATTTTGCAATCATAGCCATTTCTTTTTCTTTCATTCCACGAGTTGTAATCGCGGGGGTTCCCATACGAATACCACTTGTGATAAATGGGGATCTTGTTTCCCTTGGTATAGTATTTTTGTTGGCCGTAATTCCGCCCCTTTCCAAGGCCTCTTCAACCTCTTTCCCAGTCAAGCCTGTTTCAGTTAAATCAATAAGGAATAGATGCGTATCGGTTCCACCGGTAACTATCCTCAACCCATCTTCCTGCAATCCTTTAGCTAATGCTCTGGAATTTACCACTATTTGTTTGCAATATTCCTTATATTCGGGTTGAAGGTTTTCTTTAAAACCAACCGCTTTTGCAGCCATTACGTGGCATAGCGGGCCGCCCTGGATACCGGGGAAAATGGATTTATTGATCTTCCTTGCATGATCCTTTTTACACATGATCATTCCACCGCGTGGACCACGCAATGTCTTATGTGTTGTCGTTGTAACAAAATCACAATATGGAATTGGCGTTGAATGAAGCCCTGTAGCAACAAGTCCAGCCGGATGCGCGATATCTGCCATCAGATATGCGCCCACTTCATCTGCAATCTCTTTGAATTTTTTGAAATCGATATCACGCGAATATGCGGATGCGCCACACACAATCAACTTTGGTTTGCTCTTCTTTGCGATCTCACGAACATTATCATAATCAATAAGCTCACTATCGAGATTAACACCATAGTGAGCAACATTATATAATGTTCCCGAAAAACTAACAGGCGATCCATGTGTTAGATGCCCGCCGTGTGATAAATCCATACCTAAGATTGTATCCTTTGGTTCCAATACAGAAAAATAGACACCCATATTGGCCTGCGAACCTGAGTGAGGCTGAACATTGGCAAACTCACAACCAAAAAGCTCTTTAGCGCGATCCCTTGCGAGATTTTCGGCCTGATCTACAAATTCACAACCACCATAGTAACGTTTCCCAGGGTAGCCCTCGGCATATTTAATTGTCATAACAGAGCCTAAGGCCTCCATTACCGCCTTACTTGTCAAGTTCTCGGATGGGATCAGTTCAAGTTTATATTCTAAACGATCTTCCTCGCCCTTAATAGCCTGCATTATTTCCGGATCAAATTCTTTTAATGATTTTTTATTCATTCAAATCCCCTCTATTACTTAACTGTACTGTCAAAATAATTTTATTTGAAACAGGATCAACGCTGATAAACACTGATATTTCTCCTTAAATCTGAAATCCAAATCTCGAAACTAGAAACAAACTCGAAATTCGAATTACCCAAATCCGAAACGTAAGTTTTGAACATTCGAATTTAAATATTCAAATTTGCCCTTCGACTCGCTCGCGCTCTCTCAGGGTGGTGAGCTTGTCGAACCATTTCGTATTTCGATATTCGTGCTTCGAATATTATTTATAAAAATCTGCGTTCATCCCCGCCTGCCTCGCCTTGCAGGCTTGCATGGCGGGCAGGTGCGTTCATCCTGTTCCGTACACCACCTATTCAACGTCAAGTTTTTCAACTCGCCCCTGATGTCTTCCCCCCTCAAACTCAGTTGACAAGAAAACATCTACAAGTCCTTTTACAACTTCGATATTATTTGAAACCCTTTCTCCAAAACACGCAATATTCGCATCGTTATGTTTTCGGCACATCTCAGCATCAAGTTTATCCCTAATAACCGCCGCCCTGGCACCCTTGATTCTATTTGCTGCCATGCATATGCCTATACCACTGCCACAAACAAATATTCCTCGATCGGCATTGTCACCGACAACCAACCTTGCCCCCCTCTTGCCAAAATCGGGATAGTCGCATCTATCGTTGGACAAGCACCCAACGTCTTCAACGCTGTGCTTCTTATTCTCAAGATGTTTTTTTATAATTTGTTTTAATGAAAATCCGGCATGATCTGAGGCGAGAACTATCTTCATGTGTTATCGCCCGTTGACCCGCGCATCCGTTTACCTGTAGCCGACAAACAAACAGAAAGTCGAATCAACGAACTAAATTGTAAAAAGAACCGTAATTATTGTAATCCTGAGCCAAGATAATTCAATAAATCTTCAACTTTTTCTAGCTTATTGACTTCTTCATTGGGGATTTCGATATCGAATTCTTCTTCTACAGCAAGGATAATCTCAATTTTATCTAAATTATCTGCACCAAGGTCCTTCGAAAAAGCCAAATCTGCAGAGATCTCATCCTCTGACAAACCCAACTGCTCAGCAATTATCGTTAATAATCTTTCTTTTGCTGACATATCCTAAAACCTACTATCGGCATCTAGCCGCACTGCGCCCTGAGCAAGTGACCGACTAAAAGTTGGGCACGAGTCGAAGGGTAAATCCGCGTCATAATATATCCGCGTAAATCAGCGTTCCAATCCGCGTAAATCAGCGTTCCAATCCGCGTAAATCAGCGTTCCAATCCGCGTAAA
>CAZHVX010000137.1:0-712 GCA_964536295.1 uncultured Pseudomonadota bacterium | reverse complement strand
TCAGCGTCATTAGGCATCCATTTCGATTACTTCTTGCCCGTTGTAATAACCACATGAGAGACAAACGCGATGTGGCAACTTTGGCTCATTGCACTGTGGACACTTTCCGAAATTGGGTTTTTCAACCTTATCGTGATGAGCTCTTCTCATATCTCTTCTAGATTTCGATTTTTTTCGTTTTGGTACTGCCATAAAGTCTCCTGATATTTATTTTGAAACAGGATAAACACTGATAAACGCTGATAATTTTAGATCTTCTGATTTACAATATTCAGACTCCAAGTCAACACTGGTTATCGCAATCGCTTATTCAAACGCATCAGTGTTAATCCGCGTTCATCCTGTTTCGCATTATCATCTTCAAAAATTAGGTGACTACCTACTAGTTTTAGCGAATTTTGTCAATATCTTCATGATTTTTTGATACGCAGATATACGCGGATTAGAAAGCAGATCTACGCAGATTTAAGGAAGATTTACATACCAACGTCATCCTGAGCAGAGCGAAGGATCCAGCGAATCATACTGGATTCTTCTCCCTCGTCAAACTCGTGATCAGAATGACAAACGATAACTTAATGATATTATTGATTATTTATTATTTGGCGTTCTTTTCACCTGTCCCATAAGTTTATTACGGGTAGCCGCGATCCGTTTTCTCTTCATTTTTTCGGAATCAAGGGACCTCTTTATGGCAATAACCAGGGATCTT
>CAZHVX010000136.1:0-6297 GCA_964536295.1 uncultured Pseudomonadota bacterium | reverse complement strand
CTAAATAGGTTAAACTATGAAAAAGCAGAAAAGTATAGGAGTATTGGGGGCCGGAAGCTGGGGAACCGCATTGGCCAGATTACTGGCTTTAAATGGGCATAAAGTCACCCTATGGGGATATGAGAGGGATGTCGTAGATGGAATAAACTCGATGCATAGAAATCCCCAGTATCTTACAGATATTGACCTTCCGAAAACGTTATTAGCTACGTATGACGCAAATGAGGCCGCTTTAGATAAAAATTTCATAGTAGTGGTAACACCCTCCCATGTGATTCGTAATGTTTTGTCAAATATCAAAAATTCGATATCCAGCGATACGCACCTTGTTAGCTGTTCTAAGGGAATTGAGTTGGAAAGTGGCAAGTTAGTTTCCGAAGTAATCGCTGAATGCCTACCAAACCATCCGGATAATAAACTGGCCTTCTTATCTGGACCTAGCTTTGCGAAAGAGGTGGCTCAAAATCATCCAACCACAGTTGTAGTTGCAAGCAAGGATCTGAATACCGCAAAGCTCATAAAGGATCTCTTTACAACAGAGAGGTTTCTTGTTTTCACGAGTTCTGATATTGTTGGTGTAGAAATTGGCGGTGCTGTAAAAAATGTTATAGCCATCGCAGCTGGATGTGCAAAAGGACTTGGTTTTGGCAATAATACACAGGCGGCGTTAATTACGCGTGGACTGTATGAAATAGCGAAGATCGGAAAGGCCCTTGGGGCAAATCCTTTGACGTTCGCAGGGTTATCTGGGATTGGAGACCTAATACTAACCTGCACCAGCACAATGAGTAGAAATTTTACCGTTGGATTACAACTTGGAGAAGGAAGGCCCCTCCAAGAGATTCTTTCCCAAACAAATATGGTTGCAGAGGGAATCAAGACAACCAAGGCATTACATCTACTCTCCCAAAGATTAAGTATCAACATGCCTATAACAACGACGATGTACAAAATCCTCTATCAAAACGTTCCCCCAATACAGGCCGCCAAAGAACTTATGTCCACCGATATTAGTGTTGAACTTAAATCACTTTTGGAATAGACTTCCCGGCTATGCCATTCAGTACCGCAGATGAAGCAATATCAGATGATCCCTTAATACAGAAACTTATTAAGGGAAAGGGTAAGCGTGTAGAGATAGTAGCCTTTGGGATATCTTACGTGGGGATCCTGGAAATACTTGACGAAGATGACGGTGTTGCCATTGTCTCTGACGGACATAATGAGGCCATGATAGAACTTGAAAGAATTGACTCTGTTACAGTTATCGATGAAAACAGCTATTAATTATGAAAATAATTTTTTTTTTACTAACCCTGGTTTTTCTTACATCGGCATCTGTCTTTGCCGAAAGCGATAAAAATGCCCAAATAAATAAAAATTGTTCTTCAACGAAACCCTTTTTTATAAGTGTTGGTGGAACACGAAATTATCTGGATATAAAATTTTTAAAAGAAACTCTGAATAAATTTTCAAATATTTGTCGAATCACACCAAGTTCTGAGGCCAACAAGCTGGTAACCCTGGCTGGAGACTATTCCGGATCTGATGATTCCTTGATTATTGATATAAAGGGAATAATCGTTGACAGATTCCGCGTCAAAAATATCGAAAAAGAGCCGTTCTTAAAAGTAGATCTATTTAAATTACAAACCTAGCAATTACGCTGAAGCATTTTTAATGCTGCCGGCAAAATAATAATAGATGCAAGCAAGCACGTGATTGACCCTAGGGCCATTATCTTACCAAGTGAAGCTATGCCTCTATGAGAGGCTATCATCATTGCACCAAAACCTAAGGCCGTGGTTGCTGATGTAAGAAGAATCGCCGTACCAGTTGAGGTTGCAATAACATCGCAACTTCCTTCCCGCACCCTGTGAATCAGATGAACTCCATAATCTACAGCAATGCCAATTAAGATTGGTATTGAAAAAAAGTTTGCCAAGTTGAATGGGACGTTGAAAAGCCCCATCAACTCAACCAACCAAAAAATCCCAATTGCCAATGGCATGATTGCAAGCAAAGTATCCTTTATAGATCTGAAATCAATCAACAATAAAATTGTAATGGCAATAAATGCAAATATTGCCGCCTTTACAAAACTATCTTTCATCAAGCGGCTTGATTCGTAAACTTCAATGGGAGTCCCCGTAACTTGAGGATCATATTCGCGCATTTCGCTAACAAAAATCTCAAGTTTTTCGGGATCCCAGATATTATATTTTGGGTAAACATAAACAACCTGACGTTCTGTGCTGGAAACGTAGCGTTTCAGGAGCTTCTCCGGGATATCGGCCTTCGTAATGACAACGGGATTCATCCCCGTTCCAAGAAGTTCTAGCTTGTTTTTCAGATCACCTAAGAACTCAACCTGCAATTTTGAAACAGCATCCCCATAATCACCCTTCCTAAGATTGTAAACAATAGCATCTATGCCTTCAACCAGCTTATCAAGTTCCTCTACGGCATCATATCTACCACTGGAAAACGCCTCATCCGTAAACTTGATAAGATGATCATTTAACTTTTTCAATTCATTAATCAAATTTTCTTTAAAGACATCTCCCGTTGCTAATCGATATTTTATATCTTCAAATCCTGGCGCAATTGAATCTATCAAAAATATTTTTTCTACCTGATTCTCCGGAATGAGTTCATTTAACCACTCGATCCTTCCTACATTCTCTGAAAGTTTAAGTTTTTCAACGAGGGCACTGGCCTCATCATCACTGGAGACAATAAAAGGGCAAAACCAGGTGGAATATTCCGTTTCTTCTATGAGTTTTTTTTCGTAATTCACGGATTCCAGGCCTTCAGCCTGAAGATTTAATAGATTATCATCAAAATGGGTCTTGAGCGCAAATGGGCTTAAAATAAGGGTTATAAGAAAGCTGGCAAGCAAAACCGCCTTTGGATATTTGCTAAAAAATGAAAAGCATGACAATTTTATGATTCCAATCTTTTTATCGCCGACGTTTTTTTTATTTCGATCAAATAAGTATAAAAGAGCTGGCAATACAATAAGCATACTTAGTAGACAAATCACAATACCACTTCCGGCAATAAAACCAAGTTCCGTTAGTGCCGAAAATTTTGTAAAACATACCGAATAGAATGCAACCGCAGTTGTCAGCCCTCCAGTTAAGTTCCCCTTTCCAGCGGTGGTAAGCGAGGCAAAAACAGCGTTCTTAGAATCATGATTCTTCGCAAATTCTTCACGATATCTTGCCAAGATATGGATCCCAAAATCAACACCAACACCAACAAGGATGATCGCGAATACAATAGAGAGGATATTAAGATACCCAATTGCAATGGTCGTCAATCCAAAGGTATTTATGATTCCGATGATAAGCGCAAAAACAGCCAATAGTGGGCGCGTCAAGCGTCTGAAGGTGATTACAAAAAGAAGCGTCACCCCCAATAGTGCAATAATTCCGGCGCGCATCATGTCCGCATTAGAGGTCTGCATCTCATCGGCCTGGAGAACCGGCCTGCCAGTTAAGCCTGCCTTAATTTCAGGAAAGTCAATTTTCACCTCGGCAATATAGCCCCGGATACGTTCAAGTGGTTTTGCAATAACATCAAGGGTTGTGTAATCCTTATTTGGCATTATCATAACGAAGAGAAATTTCCCATTTTGACTTACAAAGAAACCATCTTCATCATATGCCCGACCTTCACCAAAAAACAATTCGTTTAATTTTAATGGGGATGTCTTTTCACCGCCAGATGCTTTTTTTAAGGAAGTAATCAGCTTGGACAAGAATTCAAAACCAATTGTGAGCTCGTCCTCTGCCTTTGATGGAACAATTTCATCCAGCTCTTTATTTAATCCCCGAAATAGGTCCTCTAGGCTCAACCATGAGCCTATATCCCTAACAGACGCGCCCTGGCTCCTTGTTAGGTTGCCAATTTCATTTAATTTATCTTTATCAAGATATAAAAGGAAACTTTTTTCCAGCGTTGGATTGACAACCTGGTACAAAACTTCTTTTACGTCGGGATCGGATTCCAACTTGGGGACAAGTCCCCTTACAAAATCTTTGGCTCTTTTTGAATTATCCCCTGTTTCAACAATGACATATAGATATTCCTGATCTCCAAATTCACGCAAAAAATCTTTGTATCGTTTATGATAATCCAAACTTTCTGAAACAAGATCGTCCTGATCGGTGTGAATGGTAAGCTTTGTTGCCGTTACCACACCACTTGCAACCGTTAAAATCAGCGCAGCAATTAAAATATACCAAGTCCTGGTAGTAATGAAATTGGCCAAATATTTGAGGATTTTTTCACGCATATTGGATTTAAATATCAAGATTATTTAGCGCTAGCCCTTCGACAAATAATCACGCCAACATTGCCCGCTTGGCAAGGTCTTTCCCAACCTTCCAGGCCGCACCCGGGAATGTATGGCAATCATCCATAACCTTCTCAAAGGAATTCAAAAACCACTGAACATCTTCATCGGTTATAGTTAATGGTGGCAATAAATTTATGGTGTTCGTGTTGTGCCCGGAGATCTGGGTCAAGATTTTATGCTCTGTCAATAGTGGAACTATCACCATTTGGGCAAAGAGATTTTTATTTAACGTCTTAATAAAGTTCCATCCGGCCTTCAACTTCATCGATTGAGGTTTTCCAAATTCAATCCCAATCATCAAGCCCTTACCACGCACATCTTTAATAAATTCAAATTTTTCCTTTAACTTATTCAAACCATCCATGAGCATCTGCCCCTTTTGCTCCGCGTTTGCAACGATATGTTCTTCATCAATGACTCTTAATATTGCAAGCCCCGCAACGGCGGCCAGATTGTTTCTGGCAAATGTATTTGAATGGACAACGCAGTCCTCCATATTACGAAAGACCTTTTTATAGATCTCCTTGCTGTATGCAATTGCGCCCGTTGGTATATATCCCCCCGATAAGGCCTTAGCCATCGTAACGATATCGGGTTTGAGTCCCCAATGTTCTAAACAGAAGAATCTTCCACTCCTGCCAAAACCCGTTTTTACCTCATCAACCACAAAGAGGGCTCCGTATTTACGACATAATTCCTGTGCTGCAGGGAAATAATTTGGATCTGGGACATGGACCCCCTTGCCCTGAATGGGTTCCACAAAAAATGCGCAGACATCCTCTTTTTTCAATTCTAGTTCCAATCCACGAAGATCATTTAACTCAACACCCGTTGCCGGTAAAAGAGGTCCGAAGCCTATTTTAAATTCTTCACCACCGTTCATTGAAAGAGAACCCGTCGACAACCCATGAAACGCGTGATTTAGATACAAAAGGCGGGGTTTCCCAGTTGCGCGTCTTGCAAACTTGATTGCGCCTTCATTTGCCTCGGTTCCGGAATTTACAAAAAAGATTGTATCCAGCCCCTGTGGCAACCTTGCAATCAACTCCTCCGCCAGAATACCACTTGCAAGTGGCGCATCCATCTGAACCATACTTGGCCAATCCGCATCGATCGCCTGATGAAGCGCTGCCTTTATCTTTGGATGACCACGGCCAATATTGAAAACACCATAGCCCGCCAAAAAATCCAGATATTTTTCGCCCTTATCATTGTAGAGATATTGCCCCTCTGCACGCACGTAGTTGATATCAAATCCAATCGTTCTTAAAACCTTGACCAATTGAGGATTGACTGTCTGCGCAAAAATATCGTGTTGTTTTCCCTGGTGCGCTTCTATAAGTGTTTTGATATCCATAGCTTGCTGAGATAACACACCTTCCTTAGAAAATGCAAGAAATTGTGCAATTCAGTCCACATTTTCCACCAAACCTTCATCAAAAAGGGGTCCCCTTTTTGATGAAGGTTTGAGCATATCTGCCCGAGATTATTGGCTATTTATATCTTTTTAAAACCGTTAAAATTGCGGTTTTATCGAAAGAACGCAACTTTTTGGCAAAATCACCGAAAATATATATGGACGCTGGGGGTCTAGTATCTCCATTAGATAAAAGACAAGGAATTAACTATGATCGGTGGAAACACAAAACCTATTGGAAATGAAACGTCGCAGGGAATAAACTATTCTGAGCAACTACCCAAGGTTGATGATAAGAAACAGGACCTATCTTACGTAGATTTACTCAAAGAAGGCGCAGCTCCTTTTATGGCCAAACCAAAGGCATCACACCTTACCAGAATTCTATTTGCAGGGTCTGCTGTGGGTGGGATCCCCGAAAAACCTATCATTAACATGCCCATGGGTTACGTACCATCCCTTAAGGGATTGAATGATGAACTACTTACGCCATTAAAAGAACAGATAGATACGT
>CAZHVX010000135.1:0-6298 GCA_964536295.1 uncultured Pseudomonadota bacterium | reverse complement strand
TGGCCAGCATTTGCAAGGGCCTTGCATCCAAACGCATCCGCAACTTTTTCCATCAATTCAATGGGGGCCTTATCAAAAAACTCGTCTTTAATCTCACTGATATCAAGCTCTAGATCATCAAGGGCCCAGTTATCATCTAGGAAACTGGCATTGTCTCCGGTGAAGATCTCAGATACCTTTTGTGCATTGATTTTTGGATCAGACATTACACCTCCGCCTTTGTTGATATTATCGGCTTTCAGGACCCAAAAGTTGCGGATTCTATAAAAGACATTAAATGTAACTATCTGAAATTATTCAGGAAGTATACTCTTAAGTTTTTTATTGTTGAATGGTTAAGTCGTTGAATGCCCACAGCCATTTGACAATATAACTATTAAAGGTTCTTTCGTATACTGGATCCCCGCCTACCGGCAGGCAGGCCCGCCTACCGGCAGGCAGGCCCGCCTACCGGCAGGCAGGCCCGCCTCCGCGAGGATAACATCGAGCCTAAGCTTGCAAGTTAAATACGAAAGAACCTAAATCTATATACCAAGTCAAATACTATTATTGAAACATCGAATATGCATTTTTAAGCACCGTAAAGCAAACTTTGTCATCTTCTTCTAATGTTGCAAAGTCATCTGGCGATACCCCATTTAATGTAAGCCCTAAAGTCCCAGGTGGATAGCGATCGTAAATTTCGGGATATTCCACAAATACACTATGCAACATCATAAGAAAGGGACATCCTTTACTTACTATAATACGATCTTTGGGCTTTCCAGTTATCATCTGCAATCCTGGATCATAATAAATATCGATCCAAATTGAGGTTAACCCTAATTCATTTTCAAAATTAAAATCCATAAATCCTCCTTTTTATAATTTCTCTAGCAAGCCACTGGATATAGTCGCCATTTTGTAATTTACTTTTTTTAAATATCTTCAAGTAATCCCTCGATTTGTTCAAGATTGGGTAGTTGATCTTGCAACCTTTTTGGTAGTTTTTTAACAACCTTATATATTGCAACTCCAATTGGTTTGTTTGAATCATGCAAGGCATATTCAACAATAGTTTTGTCCTTATCTTTGCAGAGAATAATCCCAATGGGAGGATTTTCGTCTTCCATGCGCATTTTATCGTCAATCACAGCAAGATAAAATTGCATCTTGCCTACATATTCCGGCAAGAACTTTCCAATTTTAAGTTCCAACACCACCAAACATTTCAACGCACGATGATATAATAATAAATCAATAAAATATTCTTCTCCTTCGATTTCCAATCGATATTGGCTACCAATAAAAGCAAAAACTCCTCCCATTTCACAAAGGAATTTTTCGATCTTCGAAAGTATTGCTCGCTCCAACTCTCTTTCATTATATTCATTCCCCAATTCCAAAAAATCAAAAGTATATTCATCTTTCACTGCAAGCTTTGCTTGATTTTGTATCTTTTTCGAAACAGTTCTATCGAAATTGGTTTGATTTAATAGCGTTCTTTCATAGGCTTTATTTTCAATTTGTATTTTTAAGATGCTTTTGGTCCAACCAAATTTTCTAGTCATACGGATGTAAAACTCACGTTCGAATGTATCCTTGCAGTGCATTAAAATGATAATATTGTGTGTCCAGCCAATTTCTCTCACCATTGGTGAGAGTTTTTTATTAGTATAGTACGCAGTATAAAACTGTTTCATTCTCCACAAATTTTGTACTGAAAAACCTTTAATTCCGGGGAGTTCGGCTTGTAAGTCCTTTGATAGCTGCTCAACTATCGATTTTCCCCAACTCTTTCCATTTTGCCGCCCCACAATTATCTGTCCAATATCCCAATAAAGGCCAATCAACTCCTTATTAACTACCTTTAGGGCTTCATATTGTGCGGAACGAATCCGCTGTTTAATTTTAATAAGCAACTTCTTATATTCATTCGAAATTAATTTTCCTTTCATAGCTTCTCCTTCCCTAGCTTCATCTCATAAAATATAAAGCAAGATATGTGCCAAGAGGTGGGTATTTATAAGTATTTGATATGCTTAGTTTTTGATGAATGGATTTTTATTGAAGAAAAACAATTGTACAATTTTTGTCATATTATGACGAAATCGGACACCCACTTTCACAATTTTACCTATCTGTCAAAAGTGCGCGAACTTCACGAGGGGTTTTGCAGGCCAACAATTTCTCTCTTGCCGCCTCGGTCGCCAGAAGCGTGCTGATAGTTGCATTACTTTATATTCCGGAATATTTAAGAGCTTTCTTATAGTATTTCTCTGCATCGGTTGCCTCCCTGATGATTTTGTCTCGCAACAAATCTCTATCAGGTTTTATTGGTAACCGATGCTTTTCTTTTTGTCCTATAAATTCATGAAATTATCTCATTGTCTCCACACTTAACACGAAAGAACCAAACTTTGGTGTCTTGGTGATTAAAAAAATTCCGAAAATTACTATTTAACCTTGGATCCAACTGGAATGTCATTTAAGGGGGTAACAATAGAGAGTTGCTCGTTTCCACTGGCGGCCAAAAGCATTCCGTGGGACTCGACGCCGCGAAGCTTTATTGGCTTTAGATTTGCGACTACAACGACTTTTTTACCAATTAGATCATTTGCGTCGTAGTGTTTAGCGATCCCAGCGACGATTTGACGTTTTTCTTCACCTAAAGAAACCTGCAGCTTCAAAAGTTTATCTGTGCCCTCAATCTTTTCAGCCTCGAGGATCTCTGCTATTCGAAGATCTATTTTTGAAAAATCAGTTATATCAATTGTATCTGTCATGACCTGTTTCTCCTCGCTCTTTTTTTCTTTAGGAACCCCATCTTTTTTTTCAATCCTCGGAAAGATAGATTCGGATTTGATAACGGTTATTGTTTTCTTTATCTGATTCCATTTTTCTACAGATGAAAAATCCTGATCCTCAAACTTACCTATTTCATTTAATCCCAATTGTTCCCATATCTTTGCGGCATTTGACGGGATGAATGGCCTGAGGATTATTGACAAAACCCTTAATGATTCCGCTATATTATGCAAAATAGCCTTGAGCCGTTCCTGTTTCCCTTCCTTGGCTAATGTCCAAGGAGCCGTTTCCTGTATATATCCATCTATTGCAGCAAATGCCTCTTGGATATTAGCCAGCGCTACATGAAAATTTATATCTCCGGTTGTATAATCAAGTTGAGCTTCAACGTTTTTATATGTTGAAGTGATTTTGGCGATAAGTTTTTTATCCATCGAGTCAGGTTTTGATTTGATTGCCTCGATCTTTCCATCAAAATATTTCAAGACCATTCCAATGGTTCTACTCAATGTGTTGCCAATTCCATTTGCAAGATCGCTGTTATAAATATCAATAAATCTTTCCCATGTGAAATCACCATCACGCCCAAAGCTTGATTCCCTGACAAGATAATATCTTAAAGGATCTGCACCGTAGATGTTTATGACGTCCATTGGACAAACAACATTCCCCAATGACTTAGACATTTTTTCACCCTTCAAATATACAAACCCATGGCCAAATATCGTTTCTGGAAGCTTAACGCCAGCAGACATAAGCATTGCGGGCCAGATAACGCAGTGGAACCTTGTTATGTCCTTTCCGATTACATGTATTTGTGCCGGCCACCACTTCTTGAACATCTTTTCATCCGATCCAAAACCAACAGCGGTTATGTAATTAATCAGCGCATCAAACCAGACGTACACGACATGTGATTCATCTATCGGAAGGGTTATTCCCCAGTCCCTTGTTGATCTGGAGATGCTGACATCATCAAGCCCCCCTTTAATAAGGCTTAATATTTCATTTCTCCGGCTTTCAGGTAAAATAAATTTCGGATTTTTCTTTATGTGTTTTAGAAGTTTATCTTGATACTTTGATAGAGCGAAGAAATAGTTTTCTTCCTTTAGCCACTTTGGTTTTGTTTTGTGATGAGGACAGTGTCCGTCAACTAGATCCTTTTCTGTGTAAAAAGCCTCGCATGATTCGCAGTAATATCCATCATATGATGATTTATAAATATCTTTATTGTCGTATATCCTGCGGAAAAGCTCTTGGACTCCGGCTTTGTGGCGAATCTCTGTTGTACGGATAAAGCCATCATAAGAGATCTCCAATTTCTGCCAGATTTCTTCAAACTTGCCCTGCATTTCATCACAATAAGCCTTTGGCGCAAGTCCTTTTTCGATAGCTGCCTTTTTTACGTTGATGCTATGTTCATCATTGCCCATCTGGAAATGAACATCATAACCCTGCATCCTCTTGAACCTAGCAATCACATCGGTGCAAATTTTTTCATACGAAGTTCCCAAATGAGGGACGTTGTTTACATAATCAATTGCAGTTGTAATATAAAATTTCTTCTTCGCCATACATCAATTCTTTTTCGGTATTACCTTTAGTTCCTTGGATGGAAATTTCATGATTTCGTCATGTTCTTCTAGGAAGACATCGCAGATTTTTGAAATACAATTTACCCCAACAACTTTACCCCTTCCCCTGGAGGTCTCTACAAAATTACCCTCTCTTGGAAGCTCTTTTCTGCACTCTTGATAACAGGCGTTTTCGTAGAATAGGCAGCATTTTAGCTTATTACACATCCCCGTGAGTTTTGTGGGGTTAGGGGATAGACCCTGATTTTTTGCCATCTGTATAGATATAGATTGGAATTCCCTTAGATGAGTTGAACAACACGTACATCTTCCACAGGGGCCCAAAGCTCCAAGGTATTTTGATTCATCCCGTGCGCCGATCTGTCTCATTTCAATGCGTGTGTGAAGTAAAGACGCAAGCTCTTTAACAAGCTCTCTAAAGTCAATACGTCCTTCGGCGGAAAAGTAAAATGTGGCCTTTTTGTTGTCATTCGAATATTCGGCATAAACAAGCTTCATAGGTAAGTTGCGGGCAACAATTCTTTCCTGGCAAATTTCGTAGGAATCTAGGGATTTTTCGATAACTTCAGTATATTTCTCGATATCTTGAGCTGTAGCCTTGCGAATAATTTTATTTATCTTCTTCGAAACCTCATCGTAGGGCAGGCTTTTAGGCTCAACAATGATCGAACCTAGACGTTCCCCAAGCTCTCCATCAACTATAACCTTGTCTTTAATTGAGAGTTCAAGATCCTTACATAGGAAGGTATCAAATTGTCCCGCCACCTGAAATTGTACCCCTGCAGTGCGAACCTCCTTGGGTTCCTTCACCTGCGGTGCCTCATTTACAACTTCTGGTGCCTCAACCTTCTGTTCTGTGTTTTCCTGTGTCATAATAGTGTCTCATTTTGGTATTAGGCCGACAATCTAAACAACAATTGCTCAAACATCAACTGTTTATTCGTGGTATCATCAAGGTGATTTTGGACCTCATCAATAGATGAGATTGATGAGAGGATTGATTCCTCACTCCTGGAAGAAGATAGGGTCTCTATAAGTGGCTTAATTGGCTCATTGATAATTTTGTTTTTTATATTACGTTTAAAAAATAGAGTATCCATAAAACAACTCTTTAAAAGTATCAACTTTCCCTCAATTTTTTCTTTTTCCTGGGCCCAAAGTTCGGCGACCCTTAAAAGGTCCTCGGCATTTGATTTTTTTGAAAGCAGATGAAGATCATTGTAGGTGCATTCGATCGTTTCGTTATCTAGCGAAAGGTCCAGAAAGGTGCCTTCACTTAAATGGGCCAGTATATTTGCATAAGAATCATTTAATTCAGCCTTATCTGCCCAGTGTTTTTTGATATATTCGTGTGGCAGGGGGGAGAAAAATATTCTCTGGCAACGGGAAAGTATCGTTGGTAATAAGCTATTTGCATTGGAGGTAATCAGTATAAATAGGGTGTCAGCGGGGGGTTCTTCCAATGTTTTTAACACGGAATTAGCCGCAGCCTGGTTCATTTTTTCAGCGTCATCGATAATGACAATTTTGTAGGCCCCCTCTAGCGCGTGTAGTTGAATTTTGTTAATTATCTCCCGCATCTGATTGATTTTTATCTGCGAGGCCTCGGCTTTAACCATGTGTACATCTGGATGTTGCTCATGGTCAATCTTGCGGCACGTTGCGCACTTATCGCAGGGTTTATCTTTTCCAACGCAAAGGATATGGCTGGCAAGAGTCTTTGCAACCTTATATTTACCGACGCCACGTGGCCCCGTAAACAGGTAGGACGACGGCAAACGCTTTGCGTTTGCTGTTTTTACGAGTTGGTCGATTTGTTTTTTATGTCCTATTATTGAATTCCACATGATAAAGGGAGTGGTGGAAAATACATTTTGTCATCCTGAATTCGCCAAAGGCGAATGAAGCCTGCCTAC
>CAZHVX010000134.1:0-6318 GCA_964536295.1 uncultured Pseudomonadota bacterium | reverse complement strand
AATCCTGTCTAAAAAAGGAGCCCAAAATGAACAAAAAAGTCTTAGTAGCCATGAGTGGTGGGGTTGATTCATCTGTCGCCGCGCTGCTTCTAAAAAAGCAGGGCTATGATGTTGTCGGTGTAACCATGCAAATCTTTGACAAGTCAAAGGAGTGGGGCGGTTGTTGTTCTATTGATAGTGTGGAAGATGCCAGGCGCGTCGCTCATAAACTAGACATTCCTCATTATGTTCTAAACTTCAGAGATATATTTGAAGAAAAGGTTATTAAAAACTTTTGTGAAGAATATAAGGCGGGACGAACCCCAAATCCATGCGTTCGCTGCAATCAATACATTAAGTTTGACGAATTTCTTAAAAAAGCCGATGAAATAGACGCGGATTATATCGCAACGGGCCATTATGCCAGAATAGTTTATGACAAAAAGGTTGATCGCTATTTATTAAAACGAGGAGTTGATAACAAGAAGGATCAATCATACTTTCTTTACGTAATGACACAGAAACAGTTGTCAAAAACGCTTTTTCCGGTGGGACATCTTACCAAAGAAGAGGTTCGCAGGATTGCTGAAGACGGAGATTTGCCCGTTGCACACAAAGAAGAATCTCAGGAAATTTGTTTTGTGCCCGATGATAATTATGCCAACTTTTTAAAACAAAAAGTTCCAGAGGCCCTCAGGCCGGGGCCGATGACGGATATTAAGGGTAACAAAATCGCAGAGCATAAGGGCCTGTGTTTATATACAATAGGCCAGCGTAAAGGTCTTGGGGTTTCATTTCCAAAACCACAGTATGTTGTAGATATCAAGAAGGATAAAAATGAAGTGGTTGTCGGGGATCGTGAAGATGTCTTTGGTCAAAATCTCATGGCCAACGAATTGCATTTGGTTTCCAAATCAAATCTTGATTGGATAAACCGTGCGTTCGTAAAAATTCGTTATGCACATAAGGCGGCACCCGCGACCGTTACTCCAATCAAGGGTGATAAATTTCAGGTTCAATTCGATGCCCCTCAGTGGGCCGTTACCCCAGGGCAGGCCGTAGTTTTTTATGATGGCGATACCGTTATTGGTGGTGGCACGATATCCGCGCGCGTTTAATTATCTAATAAACTAAACTTTCAGTTCTGATAGTCTAGAAAGTTGGACTGTTTTTTGTACCAAACAAAGAATGGCCCCAATCTAATATATTGTAATTATTGACTTATTTAGTTTTGCAGGTGGTATGATATTTGCTTCATAAAATAGGTTCATCTAAAGAACAATAATTGAGGAAATTATGAAGAAAATATGGATTCTGGGTATCCTTTTTGGTTGCATGTTGGTGTCATGTAACTCCGCAAAATCTTCTGGTAAATCCAATTCCTTTATCAAGGTATTTGATGAGGAACATCTATTCTTTATGTCCCATATGGAAAAAGTTATTAAGGAAAATGAAACTACCGCCAGCCTTGCGGGCCAATTAATAGCTGAGATGAAAAGTCAGCCAAGGTATTCGAAAAAAATATATTTTATAAACAAAACTGGTGTATTGGCCGATCATGATCATCATGCTAAATCAAATATCTATATTAACGCAGACACTGTCATTAATGATGACACATGGAAAATGATTCAACTAACCGAGGCTCTTGAGGATAGGTGGAAAGATGTCTTTGAAAAATATCCATCGATTGGCTGGCAATATATTACAGAGGGTAGCACTAAGGTTACAAGAACCTATCCATGGCTTGATGAAGTAAAATATATTGGTCCATATACGGATTACACAAAGACATTGCAGTGGGATCTTGTAAATCCAGAGACTAACCCCTCGGGTGAAACAAGGTGCTCGCAAATTTATTACGATCACGACGGCTTGGGTTATATGATTACTTGCGTTGCGCCCGTTGTCGCAAATGGGAACTTTAGGGGTACGATGAGTATTGATCTTACGATATCCAAATATTTTGCCCCGATTCAGGATAAGATTAATTTAGATAATAATAAATGTTCATATTTTACGGACCTAAAGGGCAATGTTATTGCCCAAACGGATAATGCAAATAAGGTTGTGTCATGTAAGCGTTTGTTGAAAAGAAATGTTATTGAAAAAGATTCTGTTTTTTACCGATTCATTTCAGGAGGGAACAATTGCGAAGCCCATAGGGCTTATGAGATTTCTTATGAGGAGAAAAAATTAAATGTATTGTGTAAACAAATACCATATATAAACGGATACCATATCCTTGTTTATAAAAACAATAGTTAATATATGAAATTAAAAACTAAACTGACATTAGTTGTTGTGCTGATTACCTTTTCTGCTATTTTGATATTCTTTTTTGCGGAATATTACTTCTTAAAAAAGGACCTCCAATATAACGCATACAAGGATCTGCAAAATGTTGCCTTTTCTATGGAAAAGCAAATTTCGTCATTTGAAGATAGAACCATCTATTCATTAAAGACCCTTATTGAAGGCTCGCTTATTGAACCATCAACGCAAAGCAGGGAGTCATCGAAGTTCACTTATTCAACCGGAAAAGAGATGGTGCGAGTATTTTACTATGCCCATAGTGAGTTGTTTAGGTATATTTACGTTTTAAATAAGGAGCTCCAGGTAAACTATGCATTTGTTGATGGTTTTGAACTTCATCCTCATAAAATAAAAGCGCTGGATGAATCAATAAATAAACCAGGCTTAAAACAGTTGTATCTCGACGAATGTATAATTCAAAATTTCGATGGTGATATAATTAATTATGCCTGTAAGTCGAGAGACACACATAGTGTAGAAAATAAGGCGCGTGGTTATGTGGTGTTTGGTATAGATCTGAATCATATAACCAAGATGCTTATGAATGCGCACCCTGAGTTTAGCGTTTTTGATTTAAAAAACGGTGATGGCCTTGTTTATTTTTTACGTTCCGAAAAAGATTATAGGGTTCTTTCAACAAATGCCAACCTTTCCGCCTCAATCCCTAAGTTACCGTTGGATGCCAAATCCTCAGAGTATAAGCTTGACGATTATTATGTGATACAGATGCCAACGTATGCGCTAGACGGTACTATTATTTCAATCCTTGCACCGGTCAATAAGTATAGGCCCATAGCAAGGTCTCTTTACCTAAGGCTAACGTTGATAGTGCTTTTGTCGTGTCTTGTGTCGTTGATCGTGGGACGTTATTTTACAGAGGATGTGTACAAGCCTTTTGAAAAGCTTTTTGATTTTATTTTGGAGATCAAAAAGGGCGTCTACGATAAACCAATATCTATAGAAGGCAATGACGAGGTTGCAGAGTTTGCCTCGGCAATTGAGGAGATGAGGAAGAGCGTTGTCGAAAATCAAAAGATACTCAAATTAAATTCTGAAATGGTGGCGATAGGTCAAACAACGGCAATTGTGGCCCATGATGTTAGAAAGCCATTAACGAACATGAAGGCGCTTCTTGCAATGTTGCCTACAATAAAAGATTCTCCCGAAAAAATTAGTTTAATGCAGAAAAATGTTGAGGAGAGCATCAACCAAACAAACACGCTTCTTAATGAAATACTCGAGTTTTCTAAGGATTCGACCTCATTAGATAGACAGAATTATTCTCTGCAAAAGATAATCCAAGCCTCACTTTCCAACTCGGTAAATAATTGTGAAGACGTAGATCTTGCAGTTGATTATGATCTAAAACACTCCAATCAGGTGTTTGTGGACTATGATAAAATAGTTAGGGTGCTTGCCAACATCTTCGATAATTCATTAGAGGCGATCAGACTAATGAATGGGGATGGGCCCAATGTTCAGCTTAGAGTTTCATCATTTGATGTTTCACATGATGATAAAAAGTTTATTTCTTTATCCATCCTTGATAATGGGCCAGGGATTTCACCTGAAATTATCGACAAGATATTTAATGTATATTTTACATATAATAAAAAAGGGGGTACTGGTTTGGGGCTCGCGATATGTAAGCGAATCGTAAATTTGCATGGTGGTAAGATCTTCGCTCACAACAATCCTTCGGGGGGTGTAAGGGTTATTATAGAACTTCCGGTTGGAACCAGGAAAGAAAAGATAATAGAAGAGGACCTGATGCGCTCCTATAGGCGTCAATCCGTTAGGCCTTTGAAAAATGAATATCCGAGGTTTGGTATTTTGGATTCTGGCAAGAAAGATGAGGGAAATCTTAAAAAATTATTAATAGCAGATGATGAAGATATCGTTAGGGAATCAATTAAGGTTGCGATAGGAAATCATCCGGATTTAAAACAGCAAATATATATACTAGAGGTGGATAGCGCTGAAAAGGCGTTGCATATTCTTAAAAATGAGAGGTGTGATTGTTTAATAACGGACATTGATTTTGGTAGAAATAAAATGAACGGATATGAATTAGTAGAAAAGGTCTTAACCAAATATTCGGATATTGATGTATTGATCCATTCAAATAAATGCCAAGGAGAGTTTGATCGGCGAATAGATGAAATTAACTCCAAAAAATTTAAGGGATGTGTGCCAAAGCTCATGAAGCGATCTTATTTAACCGACTTTCTTTTAAATCAGGAGTCAGCTAATAAATCAAAACAAAATGTACTGATAATTAACGATGATGATGCCGTTCTTGTATCTTTAGGTATACTTTTCAAGGCAAGCGGTTGTGAAGTTGCACACGCAGGTAACTCAAATAAGGCAGTAGAGTTATTTGAAAAAAACAATTTTGATTTGATTGTATCAGATCTCAAATTGGAATGTGATACGATGAATGGATATGACATTTTAAGACACTTTAGAAGAACAGGGGATAGGACCCCATTCTACATCGTTTCTGGATCATCAAAAAGAACAGAGGAAAAAATCGCAATAGAATACGGCGCCGATGGATATTTTCAATTACCCATTGATAATGGCGATATTGAGAAAATGTTGACCTACAGGACTTAATTCCCCAAATGTTCATTATCGGGGCCTTTGCTCCTCATTTTCACCAGTTAAAATTAATAAAAACCCAACAATATCATAGGCTTGACTGCGAACGTGTTGGTATGCTTATTGCAATCCTTATACTGATGTAATGGAG
The DNA here is from genome assembly GCA_964536295.1 of uncultured Pseudomonadota bacterium. Taxonomy (GTDB): domain Bacteria; phylum UBA10199; class UBA10199; order CAZHVX01; family CAZHVX01; genus CAZHVX01. The sequence continues at coordinate 1,268 of CAZHVX010000134.1, read as the reverse complement.
GCAATAAGGTGAGCAAATTCAAGTTTTCAATATTTTTAGTAATTGTTCTTGCGATATCATCAAATACATACGCAGATTCTTCTCTAGAAGATATCTTGGGCCAGTGTGATGATGGCGTTGATTCAGTAGAGTTTTTAACATGTGCAAGTACGACTGATTTGTCAAATGATGAGCTTCACCAATGTATGGAAGATCATAGTATCCCGGAATATATGTGTCCGGTTGGTGAAGAGGATGATCAAAAATGCGAATGGATAATAAAAAATTGTAAAAAATATAAATGTATAGCAAATTATTCTGATAACTTAGTCTTCAAAAGTGTAAAAAGCTCAGAATCAATAAATGCTGAAGCCTTTGATTTAGGCAGTACTATCTTCGGCGTTGCCATTTATAGCGCACTTGTTAAGCCAGCGATCCAGTCAATGAATAAAAATGTTGATGCGATATGTTTCAATGTTGATTACAAAACAACTGAGGATGTTGAGATCGAGATAAATTCTCCAGTGATATTTTTCAATCCGTCCAACTGGACAGAACATCCATTGATCTATGATTACTCTGGTCCCGATGGACAAAAGGTTGTAATTAAGCAAGGACCTGATTACGAAACAAATATGCAGCAGATGATCGCAGATTTTAAAATCGCAATAGAGGCAAGTTTGCAGGCAATGACTACTGAAACAGATGAAGTAAAAAAGGAGCAGTTGGAAAAAGGAAAAAAGTTTAGTTTGTTCCTGCTGGAAGCGATGGGCGTTCAGGTCGCGATTGATGATACGCAGGTTAGTATATCTTACGATGAAGCCTCTATATATGATTGTGGCGTCAGTCTTGTTGGAGAAAATATATATTTAGCAGGTGTTGAAGTTCAAGGTTTCGACAAAGGTATTTGTACGTTGAAGTTGACGAAAGATAGTATGATAGCCGATTCAGTAGTAACTGATAACGAAGTTGGCCTATTTATGGATGGTGAAAACAATACAGCACAAGATGTTGAGCTCAGAGGGAATGGAATTGGTGCTATAATTGCCGGCCGGAATATACACCTTCAACGCGTAAGGGCGGTTGGTAACTATCTACACGGAATACAGATCAAACAGGGAGCGGATGTTGAAATCAACGATAGTGAATCAAGCTATAATGGTGGCTCAGGAATTTATAATGAGGGTGAAGTCCTGATAACTGGAAGTGAAATCATCAATAACGGACAATATGGGATCTATTCATCCGATGAAGGGATCGCCAGAGTAGATACGACTACGATAGCTGGT
>CAZHVX010000133.1:0-6326 GCA_964536295.1 uncultured Pseudomonadota bacterium | reverse complement strand
AAAAACATAGAATTAATCTCCATTGCCGAGGCAAAGGCAAAATTCTCCGAAACTATCAAACGGACAGAAGAAAATAATCGTGTGTTTGCGATTACAAATCATGGAAAGCCAAGCGCCATTTTAATTTCTTACAAGGAATACTGTGCGCTGACTGAGACTCAAAATGATGAGCCAGGAAAAATATCCATCAAGGAGTGGAAGGCTAATAAAAAACAGAGGGAAGAGGTTGTTTCAGCCGTTTCGAACTTGTTTGATACCAGTAAATTAACCAGAAAAGGTCAAAAGCGGTATAAGAAAAATGCAGTCAAAAAAATGGGATAAAATAGTAAAGGATTTAGAAAAGGCATCTAAGGAAAAGGATGATGCTTTACGTGGAGTAAAGATTGCTTCGGTTATTTCAGATGCTTTGAAGGAGATAGATGAAAAACCAATTTTAGTTGGTGGTGCCGCTGTTGCTTTTTATACAGATGGTAGATATACCACGAAGGATATCGATCTAATAGCTGTGGGGGGCAAGGAACTTGAAAAGATCATGAATCAGCTAGGCTTTGTCAAATATGGTAAGGATTTTATTAATAATAAACTCAAGATATATATTGAGTTTTCGTCAGAAATATTGGGCGCCACTGAAAAATTTGCCGAGATATCCGTGGATGGGAGAAATCTAAATATTATATCCATTGATGATTTGATTGTGGACCGTCTGTGTGCGTTTAAGTTTTGGAAATCAGAGATAGATGGGCTTAATGCTATGATTTTGATAGAATTGGGTTGTAACAATATTGAGCGTACAGAAAGAAGGGCGCGGGAGGATGATGTTTTGGACGTCCTCGATCATGTTAACAGAGTAAAGGAAAAAGTTGTTAGAGAACAAATTGATTCAAAGAGAGCTACTCAATTACTGACAAGTTTTATATATTCAAAGAAAAAATAATTTTTCGTGTCCTAGTGTCTTTGTGGTAAAAAAAGAAAGGAATAAATTATGTTACGTAAATACACAGTCGGCATAATTGGTGCCGGGAACATGGGAGAGGCCCTAATTCGCGGTATGTTAAAAAGTGAGCAAACGGTTGCGTCCAGGATTGTGGCGTCAAATCGTAATGCGACAAAACTTAGAAACTTAAAGGCGAAGTATAGTATCCGCACGACGAATTTTAATGAAACCGTTATGGAGATCTCGGATATTATTCTTTTGGCCGTAAAACCTCAGGATATGAAAACGGCGTGTAAGGATTTGGCGGGGCAGGTTCATCCTGACCAAATTGTAATATCCATCGCCGCGGGTGTCACGATCAAAAAATTAAAAAAGCTTTTGGGTGCCAAGGTTAAAATAATTCGTGCGATGCCAAATACACCTGCGCTGATTGATAATGGCGTGACCGCGCTTTATGCCGATTCATCGGTTAAGGAAATTCAAGTTCAACTTGCAGAAGAGATTTTCGGTGCGGTTGGATTGACGTATCGCTTAAAGAAGGAATCGGAGATGGATCCGGTTACGGCCCTAACGGGAACCGGTCCAGCATATATCTACGATATAATAGATACATTATCAAACACCGGTAAAAAGTTAGGATTGTCAAAATCACAAACGCAGGAGATGGTTGCTCACACAATTATTGGTGCGGCCAGGATGGTTCTGGCAACGGGGGAGGATCCAATTGAACTTTGGAAGAGGGTTGCATCGAAGGGTGGAACAACCGTTGCCGCATTTGATGTCCTAAAGAAGAAGAAATTTAAGGGAGCCCTTGAAGCCGCCGTCAAAGCCGCCGCAAAAAGATCCAAACAACTTGGCAAATAACCAATTTCACCTCGGAGGTGTATTTAGGTTCTGTATTGGGTTAGATAATCCTCAAGACGTTGTTTGTCGGATTCTGTGATCTTTTTAGAATTTCCAAGATAATCTATGATCTCACGGATCGTTACGATTGCGTGGACGGGGATGCTGGTCTTTGCTGTAAACTCTGCGATTGCATTTTTACCATCAACGCCCGTTTCCATACGATCAACCGCAATAATTAATCCTACAAATTTGGCTGAATCCGATATCTTCTTCAAGAGTTCGATTGTGTCGTACTTGGTACCCCCGGTTGTAAAGACATCATCAATCATTATTAACCTGGATGAATCCTCGATCTTTGATCCAACGATCCAGTTTTTCTGTATATCCTTGGCCGTTCCCTCACCATGATCCTTTGGAACCTTTCGATCAAAGAGATAGCCCTTGTTGATTTTGAAATCCTTGGAGAGGGCAACCGATGTTGCAACCGACAATGGAATTCCCTTATATGCAGGTCCGAATATCAAATCGTAATCATTTGTCTTGAATTGATCATTGATTTTGGCGGCGTAAAAGTATCCAAGTCTGCCGATGCTTTCACCGTCATCGAACATACCCGTATTTATAAAATACGGCGACTTGCGTCCGCTCTTTAATGTGAAATCTCCGATTCGCAACGCGTTTTTGGCCAGTAAAAAATCTATAAAATCTTTTTTATATTGTTCCATGCTATTTTCCTTTGATTTTATTGGCAAATTTGAAGATGAGTTATCACCTTCCTTGCCAAATAGCAATTAATGATTAACTTAGGGTTGGGAATTGTGGTATAGTGCATCCTATTAAATTTCAAGGAGTTAGGAGGATAAACTGATGCGTTTAGATAAACTTACCCTAAAGGTTCAACAGGCCATTCAATTCGCTCAGGATATTGCGGGCAAATATAACCAGCAACAACTGGAGCCGGAACATATTTTATTGGCCCTTCTTCAGCAGGAAGAGGGTGTGGTCGATGGAATCCTAAAAAAGATCGGTGCTGATACAAAGATCATTGAGGATGATCTATCTGAGGCCATAAAGATTTTGCCCCATGTTACCGGTGCCGGGGTGGGGCAGGTTTATATCTCGCACAAATTAAACCGCGTATTTGATCAGGCGTTTAAAGAAGCTCACAAATTAAAGGATGAATATGTAAGCTCCGAACATGTTTTGTTGGCCATATTGGATTCAAAGGAATCAAAGGCCTTTGAGATTTTGGACAAATATGGTGTGAAAAAGAGCGATGTTATGAATGCACTAAAAGATGTCCGTGGTTCGCATCGTGTTACCGATCAGGATCCGGAGGGGAAGTACAACGCCCTGAAAAAATTTGGGCGCGATCTTACAGAGCTTGCCCGCCAGGGTAAGCTTGATCCCGTAATCGGCCGCGATGATGAGGTGCGTCGTGTGACACAGGTTTTGTCTCGTCGCACGAAGAACAATCCCGTTTTGATTGGTGAACCCGGCGTTGGTAAAACCGCAATTGTTGAGGGACTGGCCCAACGAATTGTCAATGGTGATGTTCCCGATACGCTGGCGGACAAAAAACTTATAGCGCTGGATATCGGCTCACTTGTTGCCGGTTCAAAGTATCGCGGCGAATTTGAGGATCGTCTGAAGGCGGTACTCAAAGAAGTTCAGGGTGCAGATGGTCAAATCATAATGTTTATCGATGAACTTCATACAATGGTTGGTGCAGGTGGCGCAGAGGGTGCGGTTGACGCATCTAATATGCTAAAGCCCGCATTGGCCCGTGGTGAATTAAGATGTATCGGTGCGACAACATTAAATGAATATCGCAAATACATAGAGAAAGACGCCGCATTGGAGCGCCGTTTTCAGCAGGTCTACGTTCCGGAACCGAATATTGAGGATACAATTTCAATCCTTCGTGGATTGAAAGAGCGTTACGAGGTTCATCACGGTGTTCGTATTCAGGATAGTGCGATAGTCGCGGCCGCAAATCTCTCTCACAGATATATTGCGGATAGATTTTTGCCCGACAAGGCGATTGACTTGGTTGATGAGGCGGCATCGAAGCTTCGTATTGAGATAGATTCAATGCCCGCCGAGATCGATGAAATAAATCGCCGCGTGATGCAGTTGCAGATCGAAGAGCAGGCCCTAAAAAAAGAAACTGACAAGGCGTCCAAAGATCGCCTGGAAAAACTCAAAAAAGAATTGGCAAATTTGCAGGAACAAAATGATGCGCTAAAGGCCCATTGGCAACAGGAAAAGGATGCAATCAAGATTATCAGAAATCTGAAGGAACAGATCGAGCAGGCAAGGATCGATCAGGAAAGGGCGGAGCGAGAGGGTGATCTTAATACCGCGGCGGAACTAAAATATGGTTTCATCTTGGAACTTCAAAAGAAGTTGGAAAATAAAAATAAAGATTTAGAAAAACTTCAAAAAAATAAAAAGATGCTCACCGAAGAGGTCTCCGCCGACGATATTGCAGAGATAGTATCCAAGTGGACAGGTATTCCTATATCAAGGATGATGGAAGCCGAGGTCCAAAAACTTCTAACGATGGAAGACCGTTTGCATAAGCGCGTTATTGGTCAAGACGAGGCAATTACAAAGATATCCTCTGCGGTAAGGCGCGCGCGCGCAGGTCTGCAGGATCCAAATCGTCCAATCGGTTCATTTATCTTCATGGGTCCAACGGGTGTTGGTAAAACAGAAACAGCGCGAGCGCTGGCTGAGTTTCTTTTTGACGATGATAATGCAATGGTCCGAATCGATATGAGCGAATTTATGGAAAAACATGCGGTATCAAAACTTATCGGTGCCCCTCCGGGATATGTCGGCTATGAAGAGGGTGGATATCTCACCGAGGCCGTGCGCCGTCGTCCATATTCTGTTATTCTTTTTGATGAGATCGAAAAGGCGCACAATGATGTCTTTAATATAATGTTGCAGATATTAGATGATGGACGCTTAACCGATAGTCAGGGACGAACGGTGGATTTTACAAATACGGTTATCATAATGACATCCAATATCGGAAGCCAATTTATAGCCGAAAATATAGATGATGAAAAGAGGACCGAAAAAATCTTTGCTGCCATGAAACAACATTTCAGGCCAGAGTTCATAAATCGTATCGATGATATTGTAATATTTCATACACTCGATGAAAGTCAGATTGCCGATATCGTGGATATCCAGCTTAAACGTTTGCAGAAACTTTTGGATACAAGAAAGATTAAACTTCAGATCGATGATAAAAGTAAAAAATTTCTAGTTTCACATGGTTTTGATCCCGTTTACGGTGCAAGGCCACTTAAACGTGCTATTCAAAAGTACATCCAAGATCCTCTATCTACGGCCCTATTAGAGGGTAAGTATAAAGAGGGTGATGTTGTGAAGGTTACCGAATCTAGTGGAAAATTAACATTTTAGTTCATTGTGTGTCATTCCCGCCCCCGCCTTCGCGAGGGTGAACTCCGGCGGGGATCCAGCTTTTAGTTCAAATAAGGCTGGATCCCCGCTTAACACTGTTTTAATGCAGGGCAGGGATGACATTGTTTATATTTTGCTTAGCATCTTGATATTAAAGTGTTTTTGCCCTTTTTTCCGAAATAACCAAAAAAAAATAAAACAAACGCAACTTTCGGGCCAACCTCTGCCGATAATACCTATGATTGGGAGAGAATTAGGTTTTGGGGTTATATTGGGCTAATGTAACTTCCTACCTAAATCAATCAAATCCAGTCACTGTTTTAAAAGGGGCCAACTTTAGGTGGAGGTATTTATGTCCGATTTTCCAAGTCGAATTGCTTGCATACCATCGAATGATGTAATCAATAGGTGGAAGAATCAACTTGCAAAGGCATCCGATCCGGATGAACAGAAGAGACTTACGGAGATGATTACAGAGGCGGAAGCCGGCAGTGTATTAAATAGTGCGAATGCGGGATTGGAGAGTGCGGAAAAGCTGGATGGTTGGAATACGCAGCGTGCTCAGATCCAGGTCTCGATGGGTGCGGCAAAGGATAATTTTGAAAGGGTAAAGGCACGTCTAGAAAAACTCCCAGGTGCCGATAAAGAAACAATTAATAGATCCATATTTAATGCATCGTCAAAGTTTGCACAAAATGCACATTCAACGTGGATTGGTACATTATATTCAAATGAATCAGATGATTTTGTTGAAGAGGTTGGAATAACCTTTGAGGATCTTTTTACTGCGGCCGAATGGGCCGTGCTTGGTGTTTCGGCGAACGCACTATGGATTGGTGGTGTTGCATCGCTTGCGGCAGGGTCTGCTGCCCCACTTGCTGAGATCGGTAGCGTAGCGTTATCAGGTGCAGTTGTTGGAACGATTTTGGTAGGTGGTGCATATAGTCTCTGTAAAGGTGCAGCTCACATTTGGAGAAATGCCACAAATGATGATATCGAATATGTCCCGGAGTGTTCCAAGTGAATAGAAAGGGAGTGGTGGAAAATACGTTTTGTCATCCTGAATTCGCCAAAGGCGAATGAAGCCTGCCTGCCGCAGGCAGGG
>CAZHVX010000132.1:0-6353 GCA_964536295.1 uncultured Pseudomonadota bacterium | reverse complement strand
GTGGAAAATACGTTTTGTCATCCTGAATTCGCCAAAGGCGAATGAAGGATCCAGATCTAACAAATTGAACTTACTGGATTCTTCGTCCGCCTTTGGCGGACTCAGAATGACATAAGTGTCAACAAAACGCATTTTCCACCAATCCTATTATGTGTTTATTATCGGTTTTAATGGCCCCCGAAGTTGCTATGGCTATCCAGCTGATATTATTGATCTATTGTGCCTAAAATTGAGCGTCTGTGTTAAAGTATTTTTTTAGGAATTTAAGCTTCGGGCGGTTATAGAGCTCAAGAAAAATTCTCATTGTTTTTTTAAGGCTTGATATATCGCGTTTGGAAATTGACTGCTTGTCAAATAGATTTTCCATAAATTCCTTTGAATTGAATCTCAAAATAGTTGCAATATTTGCAAAAAGCGATGCTGCATCGTGCGGCTGATCATAAAGGATGCCGGATCCGTAGTTTGCAAAACTTAAGATTGTATCAAGATAACCCTGTAGACGAAATTCTTCATCAAATAGTTTGTATCTTGCTGCCACACTTTCTGCAGAGTTTCGTACAAATTTATATTTATGTTTTTCAAGGTAATTAAAAACAATAATCATTGCCTCGTACCATGCAATAATATGGCTTTCTGCTTCATCTTTTGGATCGGTTTGCAAATGAATTATTCGATCGTTGGTTTTAAAGCCTTTTGGTTCAATGTCGTCACTGAAATTTTTTGGATCCCAGTATACTGCAAGGATTCTATGTTCCTTTGGTATGGACCTGTTGATTCGATTTAGATCCTCAAAGATCTCTTTAACAAGCCATGGGTCTATATCTGGCAGGGTCCCTGGTTTTTCGGGATTTTCAAATAGGGAGATGATCTTTCCATCCATCATCTGACTGCAATCACCCTTTCGTGTAAAATATTTTCTTTCTATGGGTTTATGGTTTGCATCATAAACGTTCCATTCGATCACGTTATATTCATTCATTAAAATTGGGAGCGTTGATTCTATAAAATTATCTTCGAAGAAGAACGTATCGGAGAATTGTCCAAGCCTATTATAGATGGTTAATGAAATACTATTTATCGATTCATGTATGTTTTTTGGTAATGATATCGCGGTTTGAAGTTTGCATCCTATAGGATGAAGTTCGATATCCTTTATGAGATGTGATTTTAATTTTTTCGTTGTAAGATTGGTGTTAATTAACAAACTTTGTGAGATTGGAGGAACCTTATCTGGAAAATGTTCGGCCAAATCAATTGCGCATTCGGTGAAATATGAATCGGAAACATTTGTTTGCTTATTTATCTCTAACAGATCAGCGTCATCAACCTTGCCGTCATTATTAAAATCGACAAGATCAGTCAGACACTCACCAAGTAGTCTTGGGTCGTCCTTACATAGGGCACCGATACTCATGCACGTAAGATGTGGTGGAGCAGGAGCCATTCTTTCACTATTATTCGGCATAAACCTCCAATCGAATCTCCGAGCCCGCCTTGCCGCGAGGCAGACCCGCCTTGCCGCGAGGCAGGGTTCGAAATGATTATAATAAGCATATACGGGTAATAAGTGGTGGTCAAGGACTTCATTAGGTTATCCGGCTCAGCGTTCTCTGCGGTGAAACAGAAATAAAAAGCTTAGTGACTTTGTGTCTTAGTGGCAAAAAATCTAAGTTCTAAGTTCTAAAAACTCAGTGGCTTTGTGGTAAAAAAATCAGCTTTTGGTTTTTTCGTAATAAAATCTGGCTTTCTGAATATCTTTATTGATTTGACTTGCAAGTTCCTCCGCGTTTTTAAATCTTTTTTCATCGCGGTGAAATTTAATGAAATCGATTTCGATATGTTCTCCGTAAAGAGTTTCGCAAAAATCGAAAATATGAGTTTCAATCGATAATGAATCATCATTGAAGGTTGGGTTTTTTCCAATATTGGTAACAGATGGATAGATTATCCCCTTAGTATGGGTTTTGGTGATGTATACACCTTCCTTTGGTATCAATTCGTTATCAGGACTTAGATTCGCGGTGTGGATACCTAGTTTATTGCCGCGTCCATGGCCCTCTACGATAGTTCCTTCAATGGTATATGGACGACCTAAGAGCTCTTGTACCAAAGCAACTCGTCCATTTGATAGAAAACTTCTAATTTGCGAAGAACTAATCAGTAAATCCTCATAAAATATCGGTTGTACTATTTCGAATTCAATATCATTTTGTTTACATAATTTTGACAACTCACTAGTCGTACCGCTGCGCATCTTTCCGAACGTTAGATCGTAACCGGTGATAACCTTTTTTGCCCTAAATTTTTTCAGAACGATCTTGTTGAAAAAGTCATCAGATGATTGTTTAGCAAATTGTTTATCGAATTTTTCGACAACACAGATATCAATACCAAGCGCTTCAAGTGAAGCTAGTTTTTGTTTCTCTGTTTGGATTAATTTAAAATTTGAACCAGGGGCAAAGACCTTGGCGGGGTGGGGGCTGAACGTATAGACCAAGCTTGGATAACCGTATTTCTTAGAGTCTCTTACGATACGTTGGATGATCTCTTGATGGCCAATGTGCGCACCGTCAAAGTTGCCAATGGTTAACACTGTCTGGGTGTCAATTTTAAAATTAGTTGATGAATGTATTATGTCCATTTTTTTACCGCTGAGATCGCAGAGATCGCAGGTTTTTTTGTTATCCTCGCGGACAGACTGTGTCATAATACTTTTTTGATGTCATCCCCGCGAAAGCGGGGATCCAGAACTTATTAAAATTACTGGATCCCCGCTTTCGCGGGAATGACAAAAAAGTGGAAAAACCCTATTATGACACAGCCTGTCCACGGGAATGACAGAAAATAAATCGGCGTTCTCAGCGTTTTCAGCGTTCTCTGCGGTGAAAAAGTTATTTTATCCGATTAATTACAATTTCCTTCTTCGTCAATAATTCATTTTCATCGCGTGATGCAATAATGATTGTGTTCATGCCCTTTTCTAATGGCGCTTTACAACTAAATTCCAACTTGTTGCTGCTTGTGGAATTTGACTCATAACAAACCTTTTTATTTCCAACAAAGACAAAGATGTCTTTGACGCTTTTATCATCTAAGGCGCTTCCCTTGATTGCTTGGGATTTCATCGATGTTGACACAACGTTGGCGCCCTCGGTTATTGAGATACTCGGGCCCTCAAGCCAGGTATCATCAGGTGGAGAGACCGGACCAACCTGTGTTGAAAACTCGATATCATCCATTAGACTCGCAAAGAGTGTTAAATCATATATTGTAAAATTTAACTTTAACTTCTTTTTGTCGAATGTAGGTTCGATGTGGAATGTGAAAGTGGTCTTTTTAATTTCACCCGGCTTAAGTTCGCCGATATCGATTCTACCTTTTTCAATAAAAATTCCCTTTCCGGATTCGTTTTTAATTAACGCGATTGCCTTGTTCGTTGATCCTGTTCCGGTATTTTTTATTTCCAATTCAATATTTATTGTTTTTCCAACCGGAATAGTTTTCATAGGGGGTGCCAATTTATATTTGTATGCAAACTTGGGCATTGGTCTTGGTGCTAATGGAATGCTAAATGATTGTACTTTTGGTTCATTTCCAAAGTGTTCACTAAATTTCAAATCAAAAATTCCAACCTTGTTGACATAGCTTTCTGGGATCTTGAAGGTGGCCCGTGCCTTTCCTGTTGCTCCTGCGGCCAAGTGACCAAAGATAAATTCCTTATCGGCAAATAGTTTATCATCCGCTTCTGAGTTACCTATAAGCCTGTAAAAATCCGCTTTTCCTGTGTTGGTTGCCTCGATCTCAATGGTTGTGTCAAGCCCTGCCTTTGCTATTTTAACAATCTTATTTTCCTGAATAATATTTACCTTAAATCCAATCGTTGATGAACCCATTGCCTTACCGTAGTTCCAGTCAATATTTAATTTTTTAAGTTCCTCAGCAATCTTGTCATCCTGTTTGGATTGTTCTTCCTTGATGAGAGGTGCAATGTTCCCTAAAATTTCCTGCCTTTTCCATCCCGTAGCCTTTGATAGGATGTTGGTCGCTATATTTACTGCGTAGTCATCATCGAAATTAAGTTTTTTTGTATATTTGCTTACATCGTCTTCGTCCTCATTTTCCGGTATCTGAAAATGACGAATTTTGTACGCGCTTTTATCAAAGTTGCTAAGCTTCAGATCTTTTCCTAGGTGCTTGTCCAGATCTTCTTCACGACGGCTTTGGTCCTGAATTAAATCAATTTTATCCTTTTGAACCGTTGCCGGCATTAGTAGAATATCAGGGGCCAAACCAACGGATTGGATCGAGACCTCGCCACCTGCAAGGTATCTGGCAATAGTTAGCTTGATGGCGGAGTTGTCTTTTAATCTGAGTAGCGTTTGAACAGAGCCTTTTCCAAATGTATTTTGTCCAATTACCACTGACCGGTCCAGATGCTGCAATGCACCTGCGACGATCTCTGAGGCGGATGCCGAACCATCGTTAACCAAAACAACCACGGGATAGTTTGGCTCGGTGTTCTTTGGATAGGCGATGCTTTTATCAATAAGTTTATTGTTGGACATTACGGTAGAAACGATTATTCCATTATCCAAAAAGTTATTTGCGATATATGTACATTGTTTTAATAATCCACCAGGATTGTCTCGTAGGTCCAATATCAAGCCATCAATCTTTTTTGCTTTGGTATGAAGTTTCTTTAATGCCTTTGTGAATTCCTCCGGGGTGTTTTCCTGAAAATGGTTTATTGATATATATCCGATCTTTTTGTCTGGCACCGATTCAATTATGGTTGACTGAACGCTGTCTATCTCAATAACTGCGCGCGTTATCACCTTGGTGATTGGCTCGGTAAATTTTTCGCGGGAAATCGTTAAAGTTACCTTTGTTCCCACTTTTCCGCGCATTAGGTTTACGGCTTCGGTCAAGGTCATTCCGATTGTGGATTCATCATCGATCTGTAGTATTTCATCCTTTGCTTTCATTCCCGCGCGCGAGGCCGGAGTTCCCTCCAGTGGTGCAATGACAGTTAAGATTCCATCGCGCATTCCGATTACGATGCCTAATCCTCCAAAATGTCCCTTTGTTCCTACCTTGAATTCATTGTAGATCTCTGGGGGAAGGTGGTTTGAATGTGGATCAAGGGTGGATAGGATCCCATCGATTACATAATATTCGATTTCATTTTTTTCCTTTGATCCACGATAATTTAAATCAATGTAGCTTAAAACTTTTTTAAGCTCGCTCAAAAGATCACCAAGATGTTTGAGTTTTTTGTCTGGAAATTTTTTTATAGCGCGATCAATAATTACAGTATAGTTATCGCCACTGTACGTTACCATTATCTCCGGAACATTTGATTGAACGTAATCAAGGGCGGATTTAAACATCTCCTCCGGATCTATGCGATTTGGGTCCAGGTAGTCTTCTTTAATATAGTTAAGAACCGTTGGCAGCAATTCTGCCTTTGAGAGAGAATAATCGCTATTTTCTGAGGAAAAACAAGGTGTTATCCAAATTGTGAGGATGAGGATGGCAATTATTGTCAAAATTATACTTACTTTTTTGAGTATTTTTTTCATGGGAGCGCCATATTACTGGAATCTTTGAGTAAAAACAATATATAAAATGAGGTGGAGCGTGTGATTTAGAAAAGGCGTGTCATCCTGAGGGAGCGAAAGCGACCGAAGGATCTAGTGAAGAACGCTGGATCCTTTCCGCCGAAGGCGGACCCGCCTCTGGCGGGCACTTTAATAATGTTCAGGATGACAAAGGATGAATATGCGAAGATATATAACATATACAGAAACCTGGAGCCTTGACGGGTTTGAAGTTTTAGATCTTACGAAGGACACGATTTTAGAGATTGGGCCGGGGAGGGGGGATTTTCTTTTTTATCTGGCCAAGGCAAACCCCGATAAGAATATCATTGCCATTGAGGCCAAGTTGTGGCGCTTTAAAAAACTGAAAACAAGAACAGCGCTGCGAAAATTGCAAAATGTTTTTCTGATAAAGGATTACGCACAAAATATTTTAAATCATGTTAATACAAGGTGTGTGAGTAATGTACATATCCAATTTCCGGATCCATGGCCAAAGAGAAGACATGGTCATAACCGTTTAATCCAGAAAGATTTTTTAGATAAATTGTCGCAGATCATATGTGATGATGCAAAATTAAGTTTTGTCACTGACAGTGAAGAATATGCCGAATACGCGGCAACTGTTATTGCCGAAGTTGCCCATTTCAAATCCATTTATGATCCGGTTATTCAGAAAAATCCCGAAGAAATTTTTACCACCTATTTTTACGATAAGTGGAAAAGACAGGGCAAATCCTTTTACCTGCAGGA
>CAZHVX010000131.1:5067-6369 GCA_964536295.1 uncultured Pseudomonadota bacterium | reverse complement strand
AAGGGGAGAGGGTATGTCACCTTAAATTGACAGTATTGTGACACAGCCTGAATGACCCCGTAAAGAAGCTACGCTTCTATGGGGCAGGCATGGACGGGGGGAGGAGATTAAAAGTAGATGCCCACTGTTACTCATCCACTTTCCGAAATTTCAAAATTGCAAAAAATTAAACTTAAATATCTGTAAAATAAAGATATTTCTGTTGAGAAAATCAGTGTTTTCATATATGGATTGAGGAAGAGGGGAAGAAAGTTTATGCTCGCTATTGCAAGCAGACTAAGAGGCGCTTTATGGAAACAAAGATCGCAATTTTCAAGGGGAAGAATATCAGGAAAGTCATTCACGACAATGAATGGTGGTTTTCGGTAATCGATGTTGTTGAGGTATTGACGGATAGCGTTAACCCTCGCGATTACTGGTATAAGATGAAAATTAGGGCCAAAGACGAAGATGGAATTGAACTGTCGACATTTTGTCGACAGTTGAAATTAAAGGCCCCAGATGGGAAAATGCGCGAGACAGATTGTGCCAATACGGAAAGTATATTCCGCATCATCCAGTCCATTCCATCTCCAAAGGCGGAGCCCTTCAAAAGATGGCTGGCGCGCGTCGGCTATGAAAGAATTCAGGAAATTGAGGACCCCGAGCTTGCAACAAAGCGAACGAGGGCGCTATATAAAGCGAAGGGTTACTCCGATAACTGGATAGAAAAACGCATGCGGGGGATCGCCATTCGTGAGGAACTGACCGACGAATGGAAAAATAGAGGTGCTAGAGAAGAAAGGGATTTTTCAATTCTGACAGCTGAAATTTCAAAGGCAACCTTTGGGATTACGCCTTCTGAGTACATGGAGTTTAAAGGACTAGAAAGACAAACTTTGCGTGATCATACTTGTCCGCCGTAGCTTTAGCGAAGGAGGATGAACGATCTTGAACTTATCTTTACCATGTTGGGGGAGAGGGCGACAACGGAAATCACAAGAAACGAAGATTCAAAGGAGATGCCAAAATTAAAAATAGACGCAAAGAGGGGTGGAAATATTGCGGGTGGTGCAAGACACCATTTAGAGAAGGAGCTCGGTCATTCTGTTGTCTCAGGTCATAATTATCTCAGAGAACCCGAAAATAAAAGATTGCTTAAGAAAAAACACAAGGGATGAATTTTTTATGATCAGGCTTTTAGAATTCGGGGGTACACGCTGGATCCCTGCCTGGCCGGCAGGCAGGCTTCGTTCCTTGCAGTCACTCAGGATGACGCGCAGTGTATGTCATTCTGAACGCAGTGAAGAATCCAGTGAGCAC
>CAZHVX010000131.1:0-4967 GCA_964536295.1 uncultured Pseudomonadota bacterium | reverse complement strand
CAGGATGACGCGCAGTGTATGTCATTCTGAACGCAGTGAAGAATCCAGTGAGCACGCTGGATCCCTGCCTGGCCGGCAGGCAGGCTTCGTTCCTTGCAGTCACTCAGGATGACGCGCAGTGTATGTCATTCTGAACGCAGTGAAGAATCCAGTGAGCACGCTGGATCCCTGCCTGGCCGGCAGGCAGGCTTCGTTCCTTGCAGTCACTCAGGATGACGCACAGTGTATGTCATTCTGAACGCAGTGAAGAATCCAGTGAGCACACTGGATCCCTGCCTGGCCGGCAGGCAGGCTTCGTTCCTTGCAGTCACTCAGGATGACGCACAGTGTATGTCATTCTGAACGCAGTGAAGAATCCAGTGAGCACACTGGATCCCTGCCTGGCCGGCAGGCAGGCTTCGTTCCTTGCAGTCACTCAGGATGACGCACAGTGTATGTCATTCTGAACGCAGTGAAGAATCCAGTGAGCACACTGGATCCTCGGGTTCCTCCAGAGGCGGACAAGCAAGCCCGAGGATGACAATTATAGGGGGATTGCCACGATGTATTGCGCTTCTCGACTTCGCTCGAAGTGTAATCGGGTAGCCTTTCGCCTTTCATTCTTTCCGAAATTTCAAAATTGCAAAAAATCAGACGTAAACACCTAAAATATATAGACATTATTGTTTGCAAAAATAGGATGCCGGTGGTAGATTGTTTTTCATTATTTATTGATGTGTGGTGATGAAAAAAATAGAACAACGTTCGGCAAATTGAGTCGATCGCAGTATAAGGAGTTAATCCAAGATGGATAAAAAATCTGATTTAATTGTTAAGGGGGGAGATGAGCCTTCGCAACAAGTTGTCATTTATCAAAGCTCTGATGGTAAATTGTGCCTAGAAGCACATCTTCAAAATGAAACTATTTGGTTATCTCAATCTCAGATTGCAGACTTGTTTGGCAAAGATAGATCGGTTATTTCCAAACATATCAAGAATATTTACGATGAAAATGAGTTGCAACCCACTGAAACAACAATGAAATCTAGTAATGTGCAAAAAATGCACATTACTACTTTTAAGCCAACAACCTACTATAATTTAGATATGATCATCTCAGTTGGCTACAGGGTCAATTCAGCAATTGCCACCCGTTTTCGTCAGTGGGCAACGCAGACTTTAAAAGAATACATCGTCAAAGGATTTGTTATGGATGATGAGCGGTTAAAGCAAATCAAACACTTTGGCAAAGACTACTTTGATGAAATGCTGGAGCGTATCCGAGAAATTCGCTTAAGCGAGCGCCGATTTTACCAGAAAATTACAGATATTTATGCTCTTTCTGCCGATTACGATAGAAACGATGAGGTTACCAGAGATTTTTTTGCGACTGTTCAAAATAAAATGCACTGGGCTATCCAGGGGGAAACAGCCGCTGAAATCGTTTACAATGAAGCTGACGCAAAGAAAATATTTATGGGCCTTAAAACATGGAAGCGAGCACCTGCCGGTAAAATTCTAAAATCTGACGTCATAATCGCAAAAAACTACCTGAATGAGGAATATCTAAAACAACTGGAAAGAATTGTTTCTGCATAAAAAAGGTATTTTGGAAAAATGGCAGCTTTCATGATTTATACCGGTATGCAATTGGGGGTAATTCGGAGAATTCGGGGGATACACATCAAATCACCGACCATTTCCCCCAAATTCCATAGTTTGATTTTAAAGTGGTGGGGTGGTAAAGTGCGCACACTGGGTTGCCACGCCCCTTTACGGGGGGAGGAGATTAACTTCGGAAACAGCCTCAGACGGTACAGGGCCGTCTAGGAATTTTCAACCTATTCGGATTTTTCTTCCATCTTCAAGGGCAGTATGCCGGCCATTTCGTTTAGGACATTTACCAGCTGTGTGCCCGCCGGGACCACAATCTTTGCATTATTGCTGAACGCCTTTTCCGCGGCCTCAAGCTTTCTTAGGACCTGTGCGTTACCGACGAAATATTTTTGGGCCGCTTCATTGACATATTGGATGGCTGCGGCTTCGCCTTCGGATTCCAATATTCGCGCCTGCTTGATTCCCTCTGCCTTTTTGATCTCCGCACGTTTGAATCCATCGGCTTGTGTTTCGGCTGCGGTTGCATAATCAATTGCAGCGATTTTTTCATTTTCTGCCTTCACAACCTTATTCATTGTCTCTTGCACATCCTTGGGTGGATCGATTTCTTTCAACTCGGTGCGAACTATTTCGATGCCCCAAAGTTGGGTCTCACTGCAGAGCGTCTTATGCAATTCCGAATTGATCCTGCCTCTTTCGCTGTTGGCGGATTTTAATGTCAATGTACCGATGATGTTCCTCAAGGTTGTTCGAGCGAGATTGACGATCTGCCATTGGTACTTGTTAACGTTGTATTGAGAGTTTTTTACATTGTCTTCATCCGACTTAACCCTGAAATATACCTGTGCATCAACTCTAGCGTTGAGATTATCGTTTGTGATGATCTCTTGGGGTTCTGCATCAATCATCTGTTCTGTGATATTGACTAAGAACAGATTGTCAACGATAGGTATGATCCAATGAAAGCCGGAATTAGCAAACTTATGATATTTACCCAAACGTTCGATCAAGCCGCGATGTGTTGGCCTAACGATGCGGATACCTTTCAGAAAGATAATAACAATAGGAATTCCAATGATCCATAAAAAATGTGCACTCATAATACTGTCTCCTTTAAATTGATTTAAAATGGCTTTAAGGCCCATATTTGTATTTCAAGGGGGGTGCATTGTCAAACTATATTGAGCATTGAAGAATAGGAGCCTTGGGATCGAGGGACACGCCCCAAAACAGCAATTATTCTCCCGCAATTCCGCGATTTGACTTCAAAGGGGTGGGGTGGTAAGTGGCGCACACTGGATTGCCACGCCGAACACCACTTGGTGCTAGACTCGCAATGACCCAATGCTTCCACGGGGCTGTATATATTATAGCTTGAATTTTTCATAAGGTTGTCCTATAAGAACCAAATGGGGGCCAAATGGAGCCCAAATGGATACCATACGGTTTGATGCAGAGGATGTAAGGTTTTGCGGAATTCTTTCAACTGATCTTGAACCATACCTTTCCGATAAATCAGAGGTTTGTGACGGTACTCTTGAACTGGATAGGTTTGAAGGAGAGGCCGTAAGATCCTTCCTCAAAATAATGGCGGACCTTGACAGAGATGATGCGAACCCTTCCTTTTTCAGCAGTAAAGAAAAGAAAATTTTTGAAATATTCATCAATAGAATTAGTGCTCACGATTCAAAATATCCCCTCAAAACTTTTCTGGAAAATCCATACTGGCCCACCGAGGATCGTTTAAAAATTGCGGTGTATACTACCGTAGGGGACCTAATTGGCGGCAACATTGATCTGGAGATTAAGACAAAGCCCCCAATAAATCCTAATGTTAGGTATGAGGATGGATCTAAAATAACCCATACTCGTATGCGTGATTCCGGGGTTGAACTATCAAATGAGTTGAGCGACCTTAATTTGTCGGTATTGGATATGTGGTTTTTCCTGCCCCATATGAAGGGGAAATATGTTCCCATTAAAGTTGTTTACATTGGCAATAAAAATGGACAGGCCTTTTTTGCTACGTGTTCACATCTCTACAACCTAAATGCGGCTCGACAACTGTATCTTTTTTTTGGTAAGTACGTCTCTTTTGACAAGATTAACGTTTGGTATGATTCGCCATCCTTACTTCATGACCTTTTAATTTTTTCTGTTTCCGAAGAAATCGTATCCAGTTTTTTACAAGTAGAAACCCCCTTACCAAGGCCCGCGCCTCTTTTTGAGGGAACGGTGGATGGGGAAGAACCCGCGGTAATCATAGGCGGTGACGAATCCGGAAAAAATGCATTTTATTTTGGAAAGTTCAATAGGGAAGGCGACAAATTTGTTTATATAACCACATGTGCAACTGGTGGGGACAGCGGCGGACCGTTATTCCTGCGCAATACCGAGGGCAAGTTGGGATTGGCAGGCGTTTTGAAAGGGCAAGATTTTGTTGAAGGAAATGCCGGCTATACAAAATTCGTTGATTTTGCCAAAGAAATATTTGATGGAAAAATCACAGAACCTAAAAAGATTATAGAGTTGTCATCAGGCAACAAAAGAGGGGAGGCCCTGTCCCTGGGTTTGCAGGCGGAGGGCGGGGTCATGTATGGTTTTGTAAAAAATGAGGTGACATTTCCTGTTTCTTTAAATGGATCACTTGACCTGATTGATTCGTATTATGGCGATACGTTCAGCGCCGCTCTAAATTTAAAATTTCAAACAGATTGGCAAATGATATTTTCTGGACTGGGTGTGTCGTGCGCTTTTCCGTTGCAAGGCGGCAATGATTTCAAGCAACATATTATCTTGGATGCATATGCGGGGATAAATTTTGAGGGAGGCATGGTTTATGATGCATTTTTGGGTTATGAATTTGCGCCGGATTCGGCTCCTTCATCAAGGCTGGAAATGTTTCTAAGGCTGGGCGCATATGGAATTTATTTTCAAGAAAAGATGTACGATGATTTCAGTTATGA
The DNA here is from genome assembly GCA_964536295.1 of uncultured Pseudomonadota bacterium. Taxonomy (GTDB): domain Bacteria; phylum UBA10199; class UBA10199; order CAZHVX01; family CAZHVX01; genus CAZHVX01. The sequence goes on along the minus strand of CAZHVX010000131.1, from coordinate 405 downwards.
CATAAAAGGTATGTTAACAGCGGGAATTAGATTGTTTTAATTCGGGAATTCGGGGGATACGGCCCGTCCGTCTCGGCAAAGCCTACAGCGTGCCGGGTGGGCACTTATTTCGCAATCATTCTCTTTCAATCCCACAATTTGACTTCAAAGGGGTGGGGTGGTAAGTGGCGCACACTGGATTGCCACTCCCGCCCGGGATCGTTTCTAACCTATGCCATAACCTATGAATAACGTGTATTCTGGAATGTAAACCCCCACACCAAAATCTTTGGTGTCGGGGGTAAATAAAACAAAGGAATTATCCCTTGTAAAATCCGCCGATCGTGTGTTATCTGGCATATAAATCCACTATAAGGGGAATTGTAATATGAATCTTAACGATCTGACTCAAAAACAAATCGATGA
>CAZHVX010000130.1:0-6408 GCA_964536295.1 uncultured Pseudomonadota bacterium | reverse complement strand
ATCCCCGCCTTGCCGAGCAAGGGCGAGGCAGGCTGTTTCGTTTTATTTAGGCGAAGTTCCTTAAGGCATCAAGAGAATTGATAACTGGAACCCCCGGATACATGTTGTTAAAATCGGTGGCTGAGAATAACCCTTCTTTACCCACAAAGTCAACGTTGTATCCATAGGCCCGCTCGGCATCTTTAAGTGAATCCCCTACAAAAACAATTTCGTCAGGGGTTATGTTGAACGTATGACATATACGAATGAAGTGATCCCTTCCCTTTGCAAATCCATCCTGAAAACCCAATACCATATCAAAATCAAGAGCTGCTCTTTTAACAAAATCGTCGACAACTTCCTGAAAGTTATTCGAAGAAACCACCGTTTTAAAACCCTTACCCTTGAGATATAATAACGTACTCTTAACATCATCATAAACCGATTCTGCAAAGTAATTTTTCAGTTTTTCTATCTCAAATCTATTCGCGGCCACGTTATTACGGCTATCATCCGGAAAAATTAATTCTAGTTGCTGAAAGAAGGGGATCCCCGACGTCTCTATGTATCTGCGTCTCCCCTCTTCAAAATCAAGGCCATGCGTTTCAGTAATGATTTGCCCTGCAAGAACCGCAAAATTTTCCATAGAATCAACGATTGTCCCATCAAAATCAAAAACAAACACCTTCTTTGTTTTGGAGATTTCTTTGTCCAATTGATGACCGTACAATTTTTCAGGCGAATATTCCTTTGAGAAGAACAAATAGGTAACTATACCTGTGCTTATCCATGCAGCCAAAGACGCAAAGACTAAAAGAGTTGGCAATATTCCAAATACGGCTAATACGAAAAATAGTGTCGAGAAAAGATCCTTCTTCATAACAAATTTACCGTATTTTATGAATGCAAATAGGAAGCCTTTTCCTCTCTTTTCGATTTTTCTAATGTATTCCTTATCAAATGCATTTAGACTTGCAGAGTCTGTATATTTCTTCAAAAATGCAATCATCAATCCAAAGAAGCTCATTAGCCCCGCAATCATCGCAACAGACAAGTAAATGGGGATTACAGAATTAAACATTATAGATGATCCAACGGTAACGCCAACCAGGAAACTTAGAAGTGATAAATTGTCGCTAAATGTATCGAAGATCTGACCAAACTTTGTAGATTTAAATAAAAGCTTTGCAACTTCACCATCGCATCCATCGATGATAGATGCCGCTTGAAAGAGAAATGCACCAAGTAACATATTCAGGTAATTTCCCTTTGCCGCAAAAAAGCCGGACGAAACTCCGATTATAATATTAATAAATGTGATAACATTTGGACCGATTCCTCTTCTTGCTAAAAACAAGCTGACGGGAAGTGATATTCTTTTATTCAAAACTCGCGCAAGCGGCCCTGCTGCCTGTTTACGGATGATCTCTGTAAGAAATCTTGCAGATTTCCTTGCGGTAATTTTATCTGTAACGAGAAATGCGTATTCCGGATTGGCAATATCAAAATCCTTTTTGCTGCCATGAATCAGCAACTGATCAATCCACGCACCGACCTCACCATAACCGTGAGTTACCTTCTCCAGAAACTTCTTCCGTGCAATGTATACCGGAAATTTTTGTTCACTATTTTTTAGCTGCCAAACCTCGTGTTCATGTGGTGAAATATGGGAAAGCTCATTGCCTAAATCCGGATGTGCAAGAAATCCAAAGTTGCTTACGATTATCCGACCACTATCTGCGCTACTTTCAAGTATTTCGTTCAATGATGAAAAGAAATCCTGCCCACTCTGCGAAACAACTTTGACTTCAACATCTGGAATCGTTTCAATCCACTCCTTTGTTTGCACCTCAAATCCATTTGGAACGATGATACCAAACTTTGATACACCCGCAGCCATCCAGCTACGTATCGCCCTAATAAAAAGCGGAATACCAGCTATTTTTCTGGATAATAGGTCTACCCTCTTGGGCTCAATATATAGGATTACTTTGTCCATATTTTTCCTTTTTATCACCACAGAGACGCAGAACAATAAAGAACACGCAGAAATTTATTGTGAACATCATCTTTATCACCACAGAAACGCAGAACAATAAAGAACACGCAGAACATTACTACGGAGATCCCAGAAACCCAAGCTTCTGCGTCCTCCCTATTTTTCAGCGGCTCCGCGGTGTCTATAACAAACCTCAGCGTTTTCCAAATAGTTCAGCGGCTCCGCGGTGTCCATAATGAGCCTCAGCGTTTTCCAAATAGTTCAGCGGCTCCGCGGTGTCCATAATAAACCTCAGCGTTTTCTAATTAATTCTGCGGCTCCGCGGTGTCTAAACAGCGAAATTTGCTTGAAATAACAAAGTTTTAGGGCATTTGTAAAGATATTTATTGAATTCAGACTTGACTTGAGGGGCAAAAATGGCGTAAATAGCCAAAAACATTACGGTTTTGTTCGTTTAGTCCGTTTAGCCCGTTTAGTCCGTTTGGTTCGTTTAGCTTGTTTTGTTCGTTAGGCTCGCAATTGATTACCGAACTTAACGGACTTAACGAACTTAACGGACTCAACGAACTTAACGGACTCAACGAACTTAACGAACTTAACCAACGTAACGAAAAACATGTTCCACTCAGACAAAAGTACATTGGGGAAAAAAATGGCCCATATCATAGGGGCTGGGCTAAAAACTGTCATCGGCGCCCCCGTTATCCACAACCTTAATGTAAATGTAACCAACGCATGCAACCAAAAATGTCCTATGTGTAATGCAAGGTTGGACATTAAAGACGCCTCAACTATGTCGGCTGCTGATTTTCTCAAATATCTGCAGATCTTAAAACCACACCTACCTGCAACATGTACCCTCTCCGGAGGAGAGCCTACCATTGCAAAGGAATTGCCTGAAATAATAAATTTGGCAAAACATCACTTTCCCTTTGGTGTCGGCCTAAGCACCAACATGTATGGTCACAATGATCTTGTAAGAAATAATTTAATTGCAGCACTCAAGTCCAATATTAGAATTTCAGTTTCGCTAGATGGGCTTACTGATGAAGCCAATAAGCAAAGAGGTGTGTTGGACGCATGGCAAAAAACAACCGAAAATATGGAATTTTTAACGAAGAAAAAAAAGGAATTAAATTCATCTTCGCCTCTGGTTGTTCATACTGTTGTTAGCAATAGAAATATTGGAGAACTAAATAAAATAGTAGAATACTCCAGCAAACTGGGATGGAACCAACGTATCGCCCCCATCCAAAGCTATGAATATAAAGAAAATGATGAAAACAACAAACTAACCTATTCAGAACAATTAAAAGCAACATTAAGTGAAGTAAAAGCATACCGTCACGTAAAACAATCTCACGAATTTATAAATGGAATTTTAGGATTTGTCCAAAATCGTTTTCCAAAACTTTGTCCATATCTTACATTTGGAATGAGATACTTAAAGGTTTTTTTGGATCCGGATGGAAGCATCTCTATGTGTAACAGAGAAACGTTGGGAAATCTAAATGATTCAAATTTTAGAGAAATTCTAAAAAAAGACTCATACAAAAAATTTGTTAAATACTGCCATACCTGTCGTGGTTGCTGGACGGCCTGCTTTGTTGAGCCCGTGTTGTATGTGAAACCTTTTACTAGAAAAAAGTTGAAAAAACCGCAGAACTAATGCGGAACGTAACGCGGAATTAATGCAGAATCTTTTCAGCATAAGTTCCGCGTTTTGTTCAGCATAAGTTCAGCGCTTGCACCATGAAGCAAAAAATATTCAAAACAATTAAGATAATCGCTCTTTTATTTGGCGTTACCCTACTGGCGAGCCTTATCCACAAACTTGGTTGGCAAACCGTTGTCAATAAGGTCTGGGAATTTGGTTGGTACTTCTGGGGAACAGTTGCAATAAGCCTACTTGCTCTGTTTTTGCATTCAATTGGATGGTACGAGTCCCTCAGCCAGGCAAATTCGAGACCAACTCTCTGGAATGTCTGCATGGGAAAGCTTGGGGGGGAGGCAATTAACGCCATAACTCCTGCTAACTTCGTCGGTGGAGATCCATTCAGAATCTATTTCTTGAGAAAGCATATCAGCATAACTGAAGGTACCGCATCTGTTGTTATCGATCGCACCCTATACACGATGTCTTCTATAGTCATGATTACCATTGGAATATTTGCGGTATTTGCTTATATTCCCGTCATACCAATACAGGTCAAACTAGCAATGCCTGGGTTTGTAATTTTAGCCTCCGCCCTTCTGACATTCATTTGCGTGCATCAACATAAAGGGCTCTTTTCATTAATTATAAATATTCTCAAAAAACTTAAAATTAAGAAGAACTTTTCAGAAAAAACATTGGAACGATTGGCAAACCTTGACGGACGAATCTCAGACTTTTATACAAACAACAAAAGAGGTTTTGTCATTGCCCTAATTCTACATATAATAGGGAGACATTTGGCAATAGTTGAGATCTACTATATTGGTAAAATCATAACCCCTGATTTTACACTATTTGCGGCAATCTTTTTGGGTGCGATGTCCACTATTGTTAATTTTGCATTCACCTTTGTCCCTGGAGCAGTTGGAATAATGGAGGGCGCATATGGCGGCGTAAGCTATCTCTTAGGAATCGATGCCTCGGCAGGTGTCGCCATCCAGTTAATAAGGCGCATCAGGCAGATTGTTATAACGATAATGGGCTTTATCGTAATCGCAATATATGAGAAAAAGGGGTCAAAACCAACTACAACTAACAAAAGAATAAGGAATATATCATGAATAGTGTCAAGGAACAAATCATCAATATTTGTAAAAGAATGTATGATAAGCAATATGTGGTTGCCACATCCGGCAATGTATCTATCAGAGTTGATAAAAATTTTTTTATAATTACGCCTTCAGGTTTTCGCAAAGAAGAACTAACAATAAGCGACCTAGTATTATGCGATAATTCTGGTAGAGTAATTGAGGGAAAACATAAACCGTCTTCCGAAATATTATCACATGTTAAGATATATTCGAAAAGAAGTGACATTAATGCAATAATACATGCCCACGCCACTTATTGTGTAGCATGTTCCATAAATGACTTTTCACTTGAAAATTCAATCCTACCTGAGGTAACTCTTATGGCAGGCTCTATACCAACCTCTAAATATGTTACACCAGGAACAAACGAACTTGCAACAGAGATAGAACATTTAATTGAGAACCGTGAATGTGTTATCTTGAAAAGACATGGTTTAATCACCACAGGACAGTCTCTAATTGAAGCCTTCAATCGACTCGAAACCGTGGAACATGCTGCAAAAATTATTTATCTCGTAAAACAGTATGGAGAAGTACCGCCACTTCATCGTGAAGATCTCAAACGCCTAATCATAAGCGCACAAAAACGAGGTTTAAAAATACTAAATTCTTTATTATCACATCTCGAAATACCACGGCAGAAAACATAGAATTTGAAGTTATTTTATTGGTTTTGGACTTATTTTGGATTTTGGATTTGGAGCTTTGGATTTAGCTAAATGGATTTTGGATTTGGACTTTTGGATTTAATTGTCAAACATCTTACGATAATATTCGTCATCTTCGGCGGCTAGAACAATTTTTTCTGTGACTTCTTCTATTACCTCGTCGGCGGTTAGCTCATCAGCGATAACTTCCTGTACCCTCTTTTTGACCTTTGAACGAAATCTTTCCTGCCACACGTGCGGCCAACCAGTTTTGATAAGGGATTCCATTCCGATCCTACCTGATTCTGTCCTATTGGTCAGGGCCTCATGGGCAACATCAAAAAGCTTACCTTTGGCCCGGTCCTTTTTGATCTCCTTGCAATCCTTAGACTCCCCAAATTTTATCCATTTACTGACAACCATAAATCCCTCTTCCCTCTAATATTTTATTATCACCTCTCACTTTTTTTATCGCTTGAAACAAATAAAAGTTGCTATGTTTTTGTGTCACAGAGAACACAGAGAGCCCAGAGATCACAGAGTTTATTATATTCACAGAGTACACAGAGTTCTCTGAGAACTCAGAGCCTATTATGTTAATTATGTCAATAAGTTACACGCATGTAAACGTCCCCAAAAAGGGGTCCCCTTTTTGGGGACGTTTTTGTCATTCTGATCCTGAGCGAGTAAAACGAGTCGAAGGGGAAGAATCCAGTGGACTCAATGATTGACGCTGGATCTCCCGAAGTTTTATCATAATTTCAGTTAGAAATTATGATTTAAAACTTCGAGGATCCTCGATACCGCAAATAATTTTTTCTTGTTGAAAAAATCATGCGGATATCGGGACTTCGTTCATACTCAGGATGACAAACAAGAATTAACAACACCAAAAACCGTTTTCTGACACAATAAGATAAACATAGTTACATACGTTCGGGGATTTTGACTCTTGATAATTTTTTACGCAAATTT
>CAZHVX010000129.1:0-6468 GCA_964536295.1 uncultured Pseudomonadota bacterium | reverse complement strand
CGGGTCGCTAATGCGAAAACAAAAGGACCAATTTTGGTCCTTTTGTTTTATTGGTTAAATGGTTAAATAGTTAAATGTTGTGTTCACCAGTATTTTTAACCATTTAACAATACATTAATTGCCAAAAAGAGGTTCTTTTGTTATACTCCCCAAAACTTGAAAACCTGGAGGGGCCATGTCAACCAAGCTAAGATTATTGTTTATATCCTTTTGTTTAACTGCTTTTGCGGCCTGTGGTGGCGGATCAGATGGCATTCTTGAGTTTGAAGGCCCGCTTTTGGATATAAGTGAGCTTGAAGCCATGCAGATAGATCATCTTTATTTTGGGGATGCAGGGGAAGATGAGGCCGGAACCCCAGATTTGTCGGTATATTTAAAAGATGTTGGTACAGACCAGTATATTGCATGTTTTGGTGGAGAGGAGCTGAAGAAGGCGGACACGGTTGGTGTTTATTACGGTGGATTGAATGCAAATATTCAGACCGTGGATGACATGGATGATTTTGATGGTCGTGACATTAGGATTGTTTTTGTAGAAAAAGATGCCGATGCATGTCCGGCAACCGTTCAAGATACAGACGATATCATTGGTGAATCTGAAGATATAAAGGTTAGGGATCTTTTGAATACAGTAATTGAGTCGACAAATGGTAGTGGAAAGGTAATGTTTAAGACTGAAGCAGCAGAGAAAAACAATGTTAATGCGATGGATCCTGCAAGTGAGCTTACGTTGATTATCGATCAAGTGTATTTTGATGAAGGTGATGAAGAGGAAGGTGAGTATTTTCTCTATGCGGAAACTGAAACCAGTGATTGCGAGATTGAACAACCAGACTTTCCGGTTAAGTATCCTAAATTAGTTTACGCCCATCTTGATTTACAATTCAGTTGTCTTGAGGGTGTCAATTTAGATAAGACCGTTATAATTACGTTGTGGAAGGCCGAAAATAACATCTCAAGGGTTGTCGGAACAATTTCAGAATCAAAGATCAATGACCTGATTCAGGAAAAGGTTGAGTTTGAAGAAGAAAATGGATATATAAGATTCAGACAGATTACCCCCGAAGGATAGGATAGATCCCTAGATCAGAGTCTCCATATCAGACAATAATATTTCAAATCATTAAACATATCAATAAGTTACATTATTATATAATAAATTCCGAGATCTCTGTGGTCTCTGTGTTCTCTGTGCTACAAAAGCCCCAAAAAAACCTAGCAACTATTTTCCAAACCCACCGATACCTATAATGACGAGAAGAGTAGTCTATATTTTTATGCTTTTCTCGAAAAATGATCAACCGAGGAGAAAAGATGAAAAAAATAATTTCAATTTTTGCAACGGTGTTAATCGTCTTTCCATTAATTGCATGGTCTGAAGAAGAAGCTCCAGTTGTGGAAGAAAAACCATTAGCAGGTTATGACGGTGGTTTTTATTTGAGAAGCGCGGATGATGCGTTTGTTTTAAAAATAAAAGGCAGACATGCGGTGAGGTATGGTTTTGAAACAAAGGAGAATGGCGAGGGTGATGACCTTGACAACACAAGACACACATTCAGTTCTCCCCTTTCACGCATAATTTACGATGTTACGCTGTATGAAAAATTCAATATCAGTGGTTACTATAATTATGCTACTTCAACTAGTTCAGATCCAAAAAAAGCCAACAAGGTAACATGGGCCGTCTATAGTACATATGCGGTTTCTCCAAATTTTGCCATACAGTTTGGCAGAGTCGGAATGCCATTTGATATGGCTGGCGATGGCTCAAGTGGAGGAGCAACTTTTATTCTTGATGCAGTGGCCGCTGGTGATGAAGAAGCGGGCAGTGAAAATGCAATAGCCAGGGCAGCCTTTGGTCCAGGAGAGGATTTAGGACTAAGGGTCGATGGCTCATTTAATAAATTTGGATACGCATTTGGTGTCGGTAATGGACAAGGGCCTACCAATATAAATACAAATGCTGAACTACAATTTGCTGGTAGAATTTGGTACAACATATTCGATGCATGCCCATCTGCTCCCCAATATGATTTGGAATATTCCGAAGCGCCAAAATGGACGCTCAGTTTTGGAGCCGTCTATAATGATGAAAATGCCTTTGACGGTGATGGTGTTGCTGGTGTGAATTCAGCAACAGGCGAGACCGATGACGCTACGGTTACAGATGCCTTATTGGATTATGCTATCTCAATGGCGGCCGGTACAGGTTTCAGGTATCGCGGTCTATCAATCAACGCGGAAGGTTATTATAGATTGGTTAAGGTAATTGATCCAGTGAGGGCCATTGTCGGTGCCGATGGCGGCATTACAGATGTTGGTTACTATGCCATGGCTGGCTACTTCGTAATTCCAAAGTCCTTGGAAATTGCCGGAATTATGTCTCAGTCATTTCGTGAAGGCCCTGATAATAACATGTTTCAAATGGGGGTTGGACTGAACTGGTATCCAATGAAAGACAATAATATAAAATGGCAAACCTCATACGATTATATGTTGGACTATGATGCCATTGCGGGCCTAAATGATCAGAGCCAACATTTCATCAACACACAACTGATGATTCAGTGGTAAAAGCTTTTTTGGTTAGGGGAAAATAATGAGGAAAAAATTTACAATACTCGTGATGGTTTTGATGCTTGTTCCGACGATCCTATTTGCCGAAGAGGCGCAGGACAAAGAAAAACCGGTTAAAAAAGAAAAGATTACTGCGGGTTATGACAGCGGTTTTGTTATCAGATCAGCCGATGAGGCCTTTAGCCTAAAGTTTGGGGGCCTACATCAGGTCCTGTATTCATTTGAGACCAAAGAAAGAGGTGAGGATTCGGATCTGGACAATACAAGACATTCCTTTGAGCTGAATCGATCCAGGATTACATATGGAATCAAACTTTATGAGAAATTTGATCTGTATGGATATTACAACTATAGTACGGGAAAAAGCGTCAGTTGGACGATATTTAGCAGTTACATTGTTTCACCCGCACTCAAAATTGGATTTGGTTTGGCCCCGATCCCATTTGATTTTTATGGCCCGGGGTCAAGTGCCGGTCGTAGTTTCATAGAAAAGCCGGCTTCATTGTTGGATAAGGAATCGGGTGATGCGACAACAATAGCGACAAAGACATTTGGTCACGGTTTCGATCTTGGACTCACGGCAAGCGGGGGCATCGGCAGATTTTCCTATGTGTTGGGTATGGCCAATGGAAACGGTTATTATAATATCAATACAAATGCCGAGTTTGTCTATGGCGCGCAACTTACCTATGATATCCTGGAAAAATGTACAATAAGTCCCGAATATGATTTTTACTACTCTGAAAAACCACATTGGACGATCGGGGCAGGGGCGTTGTTTCAAGATGATGATACCGTAGATAAACTTACGCAGGCACATCTATCATGGGCCTATTCAATGACGGCCGGCTCCCTCTTTAAATATAAGGGGTTTGCGTTTAATGCCGAGGGCTATTATAGACTAATAAGGGTTTCGGATCCGGGGACCGCGGTTGTTGGATCGGATGGTGGAATTACGGATATCGGTTATTATATGATGCCAAGTTATTTTTTAATCCCAAAGACATTGGAAATAGCCGGAATTGCGGCGCAAATTTTCCGCGAGGGTGCAGACAATAATATATTTCAGTTTGGCGGCGCGCTTAACTGGTACCCATTGAAGGTTGACAAAATTAAATGGCAGCTTACCTACGATTATACTCTGGATTATGACGAGATTGCAGGGTTGGATGACCAGAGCCAGCATTATTTAAGAACGCAAATTACAATTAAATGGTGATGTCATTGAAGAAGTTAGGGATAACTATATTTATTTTGCTATTCTTTATTATCTCATGCTCAGATAGTGCCGCACCGTTATCAAAAGAAGAAACGATTTCCGGTGATGAAATAAAAAAAGAGGAACCACAGCAAAGTAAGGGTGCAAGTGTGTCCGGCTTGAATGAAAGAAATGGAAATATCGTAATTTCGAAGGACCAAATCAACAAAGATTTTTTGTTTTACATCTCCGTGATCGATTACTCCGCCTTTGATGATCCGATGTTTAGACCCACAACAAGTTCCCTTATTCCAAAGATTGTTTATTTCAAGGAAGAACAAAACAAACTTTACATGTTTGAAAATATGGAAGGGCTACAGATATCCGAGCCGTATGAGGCAGTAAAGGTTTTGGCTGAGTTTTTAATACTTTCAGAAAATGAAGATGAAGTTGAATTTGATTTTAAGGGTGGGTTTGAAAAACTTATAATCCCTGATTATGATTTTTTCAATGATGTAAATTATGATAACCAAATTTGGACCATATCTTCTTATCTTTCTGATTTTGAAAAGCCTGGTGAGTTGTTTTTCTTTAATCAAGTTGCGCAATTTGAGCTTTATGAAAATGTAAACACGGTAACGCTTAATTATGCGTTTGAGCCATATAAAGAGGGCTTAACGTTTGTATCAAAACAATATATCGAAGATAGTAGATTCAGATTTTTTAAAAACGCCCCACTGGTGGAGAGGGGGAGTGGTAAAAGAATCGATTATATTAAATATTGGGATATTTCCAAAACACTTACATTTTCTATTTCTTCAAATACGCCAAGTGAATATGTCGAAGCTGTTAAAGGTGGTGTTTTGGCATGGAACAAGGTATTCAATTCTGAAGTTATTAAGGTTGATATGGCGCCAGATGGTGTTATTGCTGGGGAGCCTCGTTATAATGTCGTTCAGTGGGTTGAGTGGGATAACGCGCCAGGGGCCTATGCTAATATTCAATCCAATCCGAAAACAGGAGAAATATTTCATGCCCACGTAATTATGCCAACTCAATTTGTAGTTGAGGCAAAAACTTTGGCAAGGGTTAGCGTTGGCTCGCTAGGGATAGAAGAGCTTGCATCGGTTTTGAATGCAGAGATAGGAATGTTTGTTAAGCCAATATCAATCGCCGGTTTTGAATTTGCGGAAGACCATAGCAACAACGATAGAAGTGTAGATATCTTTGATTTGTCAGAGCAGCTTTCATCAAAAGATGTAGAACCCAAAATAGCGGCAGATAGAATTGTTCAGGAAAGACTAAAAGCCGTTGTAATGCATGAGATGGGTCATGTTTTGGGATTACGTCATAACTTTGCAGGTTCGTTGGAATCGAAGATTGATAACGATAAAACCTTCGATGAGCTTACGGCCATAATGACAGGTGAAAGGAATGATGCATCACCACTTCCAAGCTCATCAATTATGGATTATTTGCCACTTCTCCATGAGGCGCTTATGCATTCACCAGGAGAATACGATAGGATGGCTATTAGATGGGCATATTATAATGAATCATTTCCATCGGAAACTCCCAAGTTTTGCACAGATGATGATGTAATGATAATAGCAGATTGTATGAAAAATGATGTTGGAAGTAATCCGATAGCTGTGAGTGAAGATACGATTGTGAATTCAATTGCCATACTTGGAAACAGTATAGTGTCAGAGGGTACCGCCGAATTTATTGAAGAGATCGTTACAGATGTAATAAAGTCCAAATTATTACAATTGACCAGATATGTTGATAATAATTTTTATGTTTGGGATCTGAATGGCGAGCCATCTATCGATAGGTCAAAACATGCAATGAATATTATCGAAAAATATCTAGGATCTATGGATGGTGATATGTCGGCTTTGAAGAATTACATGTCACCCACCCTTGCTTCATATTTATCAACAGCAGACACCGAAACGCTCAATAATGCGATGCTGGACATTGGAGACGCATATTTAAATACAGTTGTGCATTATCTTGGTTTTTTGAATTACGAAAATGGCATCAGCCGTTATGGTCAAAAATACCAGTTTCACAATAATGATGAAATTGCGCGATCAATGGCCAATATACTATTGGGTTATATCGTAAATAGCGTGGGTGACGTTGAGTCGATCCCTTTCGTTATAAGGGAAAAATCCGCGGAATTAATTTTAAATCAGAGATCAGAGGTTGGTTATTGGGCAAAGGAAACGGCTATTTCAAGGTTGCAAGAAAAAATTGAGTCGTTGGAATTACAATTGGTTGGCAAGGCTTCTGAAGAAGACAAAGTCAAAATAGAAGAATCCGTTGCAGTTGAAAAAGAACTCGTTCGTATCCTCAGCTCCGCTAAATAACTTAATGTAATTATGTAAAATTACTACTTTTGAAATGTGGTGTTTTGGGCTAGACTCCGGCCAGATGAATTTAAAACTACAAATTGACGACTTTCCTTCGGTTCCCGGCGTTTATCTTATGAAAGATAAATCGGGTAAAATTATCTATGTTGGTAAGGCCAAAGATCTTAAAGTAAGGATTAGATCGTATTTTTCAGTAAATAAAGACGAGAGATATCAGATAGAATTTTTGATGAAAAGAGTTGATGTGATTGAATGTCTGGTAACAGATAATGAAAAGGAGGCCCTCTTATTGGAGCATTCTCTTATTCAAAA
>CAZHVX010000128.1:0-6470 GCA_964536295.1 uncultured Pseudomonadota bacterium | reverse complement strand
AAATTCTAATTTCGTATTTCGGTAGTGTCAAAAGTTGTCATAAAAAAACGAAACACCTGCCCGCCATCATATTTCTTTTAGGATGGCAGGCGGGGGATGAACACACCTGCCCGCCATCATATGATGTATAGGAAGGCAGGCGGGGATGAACGCCGATTTTAATATATCCCCGCCTGCCGTCCTAAAAACAAATATGATGGCGGGCAGGTGTGTTTATATTTATTAAACAAAATGAGTAAAAATATAATAAAATGAGGTAATTAGAACTTTGATAATTAATTAGCGAAATATAAGGTGAAGTATCATGCTAATAATATTGTCTTTAAATAAGGGGGTAGACGCAAATGAAACAAAAAATCAGTGTTTATCGGCGTTTATCCCCCGCCTGCCATCCTAAAAAGAAATATGATGGCGGGCAGGTGTTTCAAATAAAATTATTTTGACAGTACCTCATTTTATGGTAGATGAATGATATGAAAGTTAAGCTTTATACAGATGGAGCGGCGCGTGGTAATCCTGGACCAGCTGGAATAGGTGCAGTAATAAAGGATGACGGTGGTCGGCTTGTGCGGGAGATTTATAAATATTTGGGTGAGGCAACCAATAATCAGGCCGAGTATGTTGCCTTGATCGAGGGGCTGAAGGGTTCACTAAAGTATGGTGCCAAAGAGGTTGAGGTTTTTGCCGATTCTGAATTAATGGTTCGGCAGCTTAATGGAGAGTATCGTGTGAAAAATCAGGGGTTAAAGCCCCTTTATAAAGAAGTGGTTGAACTGTTGCAAAAATTTAATAAATATACTATATCTCATGTACGTCGGGAGTTTAATAAAGAAGCGGATTCCCTGGCGAATAAAGCGATTGATTTTAAAGATCTTTGAGAATTAACGCGGGCCGAATAGCCGCCGGGTCCTTTGGACCGGGAGGAAAGTCCGAGCTCCATAAAGCACCGTGCTGGGTAACTCCCAGGCTCCGTTTATTGCCAAAAGGCGGAGACGGAAAGTGCAACAGAAAGTATGTACAGCCTAAATTTTTTAGGTGTTGTAGTGAAATCAGGTAAACCCCACGGGGAGCAAGACCAAATAGGCTTGCCTGCGGCAATCCTAAAATCTCAAATTCAAATTTTGGATTTTGGATTTTGGATTTTAGGATTGCCCCACAGTTAGCTTGATTGTGCTTCCATTTTGGAAGGGACAGGTGGGTAGGTTGCTGTTGAGGTTGTTGGTAACAACAATCCTAGATGAATGGCTATTACGAACAAAACTCGGCTTATGAGCCTGCGCTTTTGGCAAAAGTGTGGTTGCTCCGTCCTTAAGGGGCGGAGCATACCGCCATTAAGGGAATGGTGGAAGATGCGTTTTGTTTACTCTTGTGTCATTCTGAGTCCGCCAGAGGCGGGCGAAGAATCCAGTAAAATTAATTTGTTAACTCTGGATCCCTGCCTGCGGTAGGCAGGCTTCATTCGCCCCCGCCTTGCTGAACAACGCGAGGCAGGTTTGGCGAATTCAGGATGACAAAACGCATTTTCCACCACGCCCATTAAGAGGGGAAGTTAATGACCGGTTTCGATAATAGGTCAAATATATCGGCTGATGCACATCTTGAGGGAGTAATTCAATATTTTCCATCCACATTTGTTAGAAATTTGATCAACAGGAATGTTCGCAGATCCATGTCATCCATTATAGATGATTCAGCTCAGTCTAATGTTTTGTACTCTCCACTTGGTCGTGAGGTTGCAGAGGCGATCAAAAAAATTAAGCAGACAGATCCGAGGGTTATTTCAAAGGGATTGGCTCAGATTGGTGAAATATCACTTCGTGGTAATGTAAATTTGAAAGATGTTGTTCCTTCTGTAATTGGGGTGCTCAAAGATAATCAAGCTCCCATGGTGAGAAGTGATGCTGCATGGACACTTTGGAAACTTAACGATGAACGTGCCATTGAACCGCTGATGCATGCCCTTGTTATAGATGATTCCATACTTGTAAAGGATGTTTCTGCACGAGCCCTGGGACTTTTAAAGGCAGAAAGGGCGATATCGTTGCTTGCAAAGATGTTGTTTGATAAAAATGTACCGGCGCCGGTAAGGGCCGGCATTGCAACGGCATTGGGTAGTTACAGAAAACCGAGTATGCTCTCTATCCTTTCACAGGTTGTTACGGATACGTCACCACTTGTTCGAAAATCAACTATTAAATCTTTAGGTGCGATTGCTCTTTTGCTGGATTTCCATGAAGAAGCTGTTTTAAGAAATTTATTATTACCGCGTCTTTCTGTAAAGAAGGAGCCTGATGGTGATATCCGTGCCGAGGTGATTTTGGCGCTTCGATCGGTAACCGATCAGCGAATTATTAAAAAAGCAATCAAGATTTTGAGGGAAGATAAGAATTGTAATGTAAGAAAAAATGCTGCACAATTTCTGGCCGGCATATATGATGACGAAATTGAGTCGGTGCTTATTGATATGCTGAATGATGAAAACTGGGTTGTTCGCAAAAATGTTGCTATATCTTTAGGTAAACAGGTCAAAGAGTTTGGTACAAAAAATAGGACTAAAGTTGTTGAAGCGTTGAACAGAATTCAGAGGATGTTTCCTTCCTACTCCGAACCATGGCGCACAGCCGATGCCGCCCTCGACCGCCTCTGATCCAAATTTACATAATGATTATTTATCCGAAATGTCGAAGAACAAAGCAGTTGGGGGAGTCGGTTTCGCTTCGGTGATTTTCCACTTTTGTTATGGATCTCCAAAGCTTCCAGAATATTTCCGGAGTTGAAATCACATCGTATATAGACATCACACTATGTTTCAGTACCACAGTGTCTCATTGTCATCCTCGGGCTTGACCCGGGGATCCATGTATATTGTGGCTTTTCTGGATCCCGCATCAAGTGCGGGATGACATTTTGTTTACATTTCATAGTGTGATGTCTATAGTGTTCATTGATTAACCCCAAATTCCTGGGACATGAACCAAAAACATAATCATTCATTTCGCTGAACAGTCAGTCTTTTCGTTCACGTTCCCCGGTTATAACCGCTACCGTGCCAATAATCCAGAGACCGTGGAGCTTATCGTTATTCTTTCTGTTGGAACAATCACGTAGCGCCATAGTTTTACTATCCCGAATTTCCCGATACTTTTTGAAACCAATTCACAATATTTTTCGGCTGTTTTCTTCTTCTCTTGAACATCGATAGCTTCGATCTCATCACTGGGTTTTACCTCAATCATCACAATTTCTTTTTCTAATTCAACTACAAAATCAGGCTCGTAGCGATGTTGCGAATTACCATCACTGTCACGCCAATATAAACCCTCAAATTGGTTTGGCGCCGGACGAAGCCAATCTTCTACATTAGGATCTTTATCGAGAAGATACGCTAATCGAACCTCGTCTGATGAATCGAAACGATATGCTGAATGGCACGCTTTTCTAAATCCAGTATAGATCCTATCTTTAGGAAAACGATTCAATTGTGATTCTAAAGTGACCCTTTGTTCTCCAAATGTCTCTGAAATTCTATATCCCTCATGATATGGTTTTGGATCCTTAATGGCGGACTCAAGATACCCTTCTGTTATGAATTCTTTATGATTTAATATCTGTTCATATATTTCCCCGGCGATCTGGCGATAATTATTTTCGATCATCATCTTTACGGCATTCTCATCACTCACAAACGACTTGTAATATGCAACCGCTTGATCAACAAGTTTAAGCAACAACAACTTCTGTTCTTCATAATCGATCAACTCTCCTTCGACGAGAGCTGATATAATGGTGCTTTCAGGACTTTGTTTTCGTCCTTCGCCAAGGCTCGTTACACGTGTCAGTTCCGTTTCCCTCCTTCCCTGCTGTATATTACCAAATAGATCTTTTTCTTCATTTCCCTGAAGACGCTCCTCAAGTATCGAAGCACCCGTAGTATATTTACTTAATCTTCTTGTGTTCAGATCAAAGTCTTTAATGATTAACTCCTCATAGTGCGGAGTGAGCATTATTCTGGGAATAGGAATATTTCGTATTTCTATATTTTGGCTAGATATACGGCTAATCGTTGCAAGCTCTTTTTTTGCCGGTTCACTAATTGGAGAAAATAACCAACCTTCAGGATAGTCTGCAATAAACCTTTCCGTAATTTCCACATGATGACGAAATTCGCCGAAGCTTAGCTTTGCCGCCTCCTGTTTTGCCAGCGCCTCAACATATTCATCCGTTTTATTTTGAATGGTCGCCATTTTTACGTCTTCGGGCGTATCATCCGTGATAACAGGGGTTGTCGCCCTTATTGCTCTATCTTTAAGTTCCTGCATAAGCGAAGGGCTACTTTTGATCTGTTCCTGAATACTCGCCACAAAGACAGGCTGAATCTCAACAACCTCTTTAACCACTGCTGTGTCCTCTGTTGAAACTCTTTCAATATTTGACGGCTGAATAAGCTTTGATTTCTGTGCGCCCTCTATAACCTTGGCATAATTGTCATGGGCAGTGATCATCACACGATCGACATTTTTATTTCCAGTACGTTCCCCATAAGGCAAACGTAGGCCGCGCCCAATCGTCTGCTCGGTCAGAATTTCGGAGGCTGAAGAACGTATCGGGGCAATCGTATATATATTCGTAACGTCCCAGCCTTCTTTTAGCATATTCACGTGAATGACTATCTCGACAATATTGTCCGGGTGCTCTAGCGATATCAACTTTTCAATCGTTTCATCTGCCTCATCTCCGCGGGTCTTTGTATGGACTTCGATCACTTTACCCTTGTAGGCGCCACCTCGAAATTGATCGCTGTCTATCAACGCTCTAAGCGCGCTGGCATGTGTTGTATCTTTAGCAACAACAAGCATCACAGGCTTAACGTAAGGTTTTTTATTTTCAAGAGCATATTCTTTAAGGCCTACTTTAGCGCGCTCATGAAAGAATGCGGCCAATTGCAGCTTGCGCGCATCGGTTTCGATCGAATCATTATCCCACTGGCTGAAATTGACATCCGCTTCTGTTCCAACCCACGGATCTTTAACATAGCCATCACGTATGGCATCGCCAAGGTTATAAGCGTAAAAAATGTTTTTCTTGAGCTCTTGTTGCCTGTTTTTGCCACGGCCAACCACGTTTCCGGTATAAGGCGTTGCGGTAAATTCAAGCCCCATCATTGGGTCAATTCGATCAAGCGAATCCATCGCCGCATCTGCATGATAATGATGAGATTCATCCAACAAAACTACCAAATCGCCAAGCGACTTCAGATATTCAAAATATGATTCGCCAAGCGTTTCACTAAACTTGGTAATGCCTTTTTCCTGTTCTATGTCTTTTTGCGCAAATTGTTGAACGTTGAAGATGTTAATTTGAACCTGATTGCAAAACAAATCAGCGGTAGCCTGACTCTGTTGATAATTGTCCTTGGTAATTATTCGTGTTGTATTGATGTTGATTTCTTCAATTCCCCGAAACACGTACTTAGGATTATTGGCCTTGCTAAAATCATCCACCAGTTTTCGATAGATTGTATTGCCGGGGGCAACAATCATAAAATGCTGGATATCATAAACAAGATTCAGATATGCCACGAAGGCGCCCATTAGGCGGGTTTTGCCTACTCCGGTAGCAAGCGCAAAGGTATAAGCTGGAAAAGTTCTCTCAAAAGACTGAAACTGACATGTTTCAGGAACTGTCTGCGCATAGTCTTTCGTTGCATCTTCAATAGTGTTGAAATTTCCGCGACTCTCTAATTTTCTGCGCTCCAAAACTTTTTTGCCAACATCAGATTCAAGGTAATTAGCAAAAAGTTCTAAACTTTTCTTTTGAGGCGCTCGAAGACTCATACCATTAGTTATATATTGTAAGGCATGTTCTTTATTCATATTCCTCCTCATCAACTTCCTCAATAGCACGTTCTTTGATCGGCAGGAGATACTCTTTTTTCCCAAATTGACAGGCCTTCAAAACCGACTGCGGAATCTTCTTAATGGTGATGCGGTTGTCAACTTTCTCACAGCCCGGTTCATATTTTTTGGGACAGATAAGAAGCGTTTCATTGGCGCCAAGATGGCTTGCTATCTGCTGAACCATCGCAACCGATAGCATCTGCGTTGTTATATAAATACTATTATTTCCTTGGCCCTTACCATGTTTCCAGTAGTCGCTGGGACTTGGCGCAAAGGTGTAATTCATCAGTTTGCACATAGCTCGGATGAGCTTGACGTCGTTGTAGAAGCTGTCAATCACCGGATTGCCGAATTCATCTATTGCAATAAAACTCGGTGCGAGCTCATAAAACTTAAATCCGCCGCCACCTTTCCAGTTTACCGACTTACTGATTCCGCTTTGATCGGAACCATCTACAACAGCTCTCATACGCTTATGCACATGTGTATATGCGTGTTCACCCATTTCTACACCTATATATTTACGTCCTATTTTGTGGGCCACCGCAGTTGTAGTACCAGATCCAAGGAAGG
>CAZHVX010000127.1:0-6731 GCA_964536295.1 uncultured Pseudomonadota bacterium | reverse complement strand
CGTTTGCACACTGCACCCACTGGATCCTTCGGTCGTTTCACTCCCTCAGGATGACGCACAACGTGCGACGCGGAACGCGAAACGCTCACGAAATACGAACGACCCTCCTTCGCTAAAGCTACGGCGGGCAAGCAAACGACGAACGACGATTTCATCCCTAACCCCTCTTCTCTCAAACCGTTTTCGAACCTCCGAGGTTCGATTTGGTTGAATTGCGGCCATTATACGCCTGCACCCTTAGATTACAAGTTTTTCCTTCGGCAACATTTATTTATGATGTAACAAGATTATCGCAGTTTTAATGAATAAGTTTCGCTTTTTTTAATAAAATAGCATAAAAATGGCAACTTCTATAACTAGTTGTAATTACAGTGTTTTAACTGGCGTGATTAATTTGTCTTTCAATCTTGCCGTATTCTTCGGCAAGATCTGGATCATTACCGATAAAGGGTTTTAGTTTTGGTAAAAGAAACCTTGCCTCGTTAATGGCACCTTGCTGGATATGTGCCCTTATTCTTAATTCCTCAAGTCTGAATTTATAGGGGTTTGCAAACTGTTTCGGAATAGAAGTCAGTGTTTTTTCCGCCATATCAAGATACGTGTTGTAGTTCTCATATTTCTTCTTTAACATATATGTTTCTCCAACACCAATTAATGCCGAAACCCTTAAAAGTCCAGCAACTCTTCTGTCAAAGGCTGCCTCAAAATGCAAGATTGCATCTTTATAATTTCCAATCTCTTTATAACAATGACCTTTATGAACAAAAACCGAACTATGAGCCATAGTCCTTTCGCTGGCAGTTTCTAATGAAAGACTTGCTCCGTGACAACAGTCATACTCACGCATTGCATCTTGTATGTGGTTCATATCGGAATAAATATTTGCAAGGAGATTGTGAACATAAAACAACCATCGCCCATGCCCTATTTGCTTGGCTATTTTAATTACGATATTAGCGTGTTTTTTTGCCTCTTCGAATTTATGAGTTAATCTGTACGTATTTGCTGTATTATAGTGAGCAGTTAATTTAGTAAATATATTGTCACCTTTGTCCACACGGTCCAAAAATTCGCCAAACTCTTTTTCACTCTCTTCATATCTGCCAAGCGAATAATAAACCAGGGCGAGTTCATTATTAAGAATATTTGAAAATACACTTTTTTTATCAAAACCTTCTTCGAGCCTCTTGCTTTCTTTGTACAAATCCATGGCTTCTTTTAGCAACGCTCCAGAATTATCCAAATCCTCTTGTGATCTATACCAAAGATACTTGGCCTTAAAGTTTAATGAAACAAGATAAAGGAGATTATTTTTACCAGTTTTAAACAAATCGAATAGTTTTGTCAGAATTTCTTCCGCTTCTTTAAGATGCCCTGGCTGAAGATAGGTTTGCAATACTGCCAAAGTCAGTCTAATCCTCCATACATTCATTCCATTGGAAACTTCGTCGATGAGCTTAAGACCTCCTTCATAATATTCAACCGCCTTTTGATGGTAACCCCCAAACGCATAGGTTCTGACAAGCAAATAATGTAAATAGGCGCGCAGTTTGATAAAATGGTCGGGTATGAACTTTACGCAATCTTCTAATATCTCCTGAGCAAATAATATCCTTCCTTCCTTCATTAATTTTTCCCTGGCCAATTTGACAAGCTCTCTTAATGCCTCAACTGATTTGGTGCCATAAGCTTTATGTAGAACACTGACTTCTTCTAGATTGTTCCTCGATAGATGGTTTGCAATTTTTATATGCAAATTATCCTTAACTTCTTCTTTCAATTTATTATAGACAAATGTTTGCATATTATATTCATCGTAAAAATTATATTTGGAAAGTATTGCAGCATGGCTCAATATCTTCTTTTGAATTAAACTATTTATTATCTGTACCAAATACGTTTGGGGATAAAAACGGTAGATGTCTGCATACGAAATTGGTTCAGTAAAATGCTTGTGGTCCCAGACAGCAATGAGATCTATAATGTCTTTCTCAACATCACTTAATGATTTATATAATTTTGTAATTCTTTCTTTAGTAGACGAAGGAAGTGTTTTTGCCTTCCCGACCGGCAATTCATCAATGTTCGCTAACTGCAATTTGCCATCGAACCCAAACAGCAATCCCTGGCTATCTATACTCTGGAGGCGATCAGCCAGTTCCTGGGGATTTCCTAACGTAGCTTTATATAAGTTGTCTATCCACTTTTTTGGTAATTTCTGATGATTAAGCGCAACTGTGGAAGTTAAATATTTTTCAATTTCTTTTTTATTAAAAGGCAATAATTCAATATGATGAAAAAATTTATTTTTAAGATCTAATTCGCTTAGTACTTTTGATTCTCCATCCTTATCGATTGTAATTAACAGTAAAAGCGGATGGTTTCCCGTAAATATTGCCGGGTTTTTATATCGATCTGTCAACAATTCAATCAAATTGCTTAGATATTCCTTCATCTTTTGCGGCGCATCATTGTGATTGGTTAAAATCTCGTGCACATTGTCTATAGTAACAATGACTGGTTTTTTATTATCACTCGTTTTTAGATTCACTTTTTTGAGCCAGTTTTCCAACCATTCATTTGGTGTAGGCAATCTTAAGTGGCAGAAAAAAATAGAATCTATATAATGGCTTATGAAGTCTTGCACGTTTTCTAATAGGTGCGATTTTCCCATACCACTTTTGCCCGATATTACAAATATAGATGGACGAGGTTGTTTACCTGTTAGAATTTCCTTTAAAGCATTAAATAAGGGTTTTTTTTCTTTGTCTCTTCCAATGTGTTCGTTGTTTTTAGGGATTAAATAAGAACCTTTAATCTCGATTGATTCTTGAAAATCATCAGGCCTTCTTGTAGCAATTGAATTAATTACGGCTCTAACATTGTTGCCATAAAATCGATCTTTGTAATTATTGTTGACAAGTCTTTTCATAATCATATCCAAATACATCGGTACATCAATGTTGTAATCCGATGGTGGTCTAATTTTCTTTTCGGCTTTCATTAACTCTTTTAGACCTTTTATATCAAAATAATCCAATGCGTCTCTTCTGGGAAAGGGGTGCCTCCTTGTCAAACAATAATACATCAAGCAGCCGAATGAATATAAATCACTTCCCTCACCAATGAATTCCCTTTTTCTGAATAAAATTTCAGGCGGCATGTAAGGAATACTACCGCAAACCTTTATGTCTAACGCTTCTGTTGCGGCAGACACCCCAAAATCAATAATTTTCAGGTTCCCTTTTTCATCTACGAGCACATTTGGAGATTTTATATCGAGGTGAAGTAAACCATGTTTGTGAATCGCTTCTAAACCTTGAAGGGTTTTTAAAAATAGGGGGGTCATCTCATCCGGCGACATCCCTCTGGTTGCTTTAAATAAGGTTTCACCTTCAACAAATTCTGAAGCAATATAGAATTGTTCACTGTGGTACCCAAATTTATAGGCCTTGGCTACATAAGGATGAGAGAAGCTCTTGATCCTTTGGTATTCAGACTTAAATTCTTTAACTTTTTCACTGAAAAGACGTTTTGTTTTTTCTTCAACGGTCCCCAAAGTTTTACTGAATTCCTCTGCCTCTTGCCGACACTGCTTAGTAAGCAGGTCTTTATCTAAAAACTTTAAAGCAATTAATTTTTCATCAATATTTTTGGCCTTATGCACCACTCCCCATCCACCCTCACCAATGTGCGTCTCAACGATCTCAAAATCATCAATTTTTTGTCCTACCGTTATTGACATACCATTATTTTTCCTTCTTATCGTCAAATAACTCGCTTATTGAGTTAATACAGATGCAAGGTTCATCCATCTCATCATGGATTATGTCATCAACCAATAAATCTTCTGTAGTGGATCTTTCAACCTGTCGCGATCTCTGTGTTGTGCTGACCGTTATTTTTTCCTGACCTGTAAAGCCATTATCGGCCAGTTGAGGGTATTCTCTGAGAATTTCTGCAATAACTGCCGTTGCGGTTGGAAATCTACGTTCTTGAGGATCAGGCTCAAGTAATGACAAAATAAGTTTATCTAGGGCCGGTGTTACATCTGGTACTAAATTTATTAAGCTGGGTGGACGTTCTTTCCCTTTGACCTCATCTCTTTTAATTATCTCTCTTAGTTTTTTCACGTCATTTTCTGCTGCTTTCCTTTTGGGATACGGTTTCTTTCCAGACAAAAGATAATATGAAAGAGCCGCCATCATGTAGAGATCTGATTTTTCATCGGCTCCTTTTTCGAATACAACCTCCGGTGCCACCCAATACTTTGGCCCAACTGATTTGATATGATTCCAATTGTCTCTGTGAACCGCATAACCAGGATTGATAAATTTTGCTCTAAATCTCTTTCCGTCCCTGAATACAAAAATATTATCAGGCTTTATCCTTAAATGCAGCGTTTCATATTCATGTAGATGGCTCAAACCTTCAAATGTTTGTATGATGAGTTGCAATTTTCGTATAGTCGACAGCCCCTTGGTCTCGTCCTTAATAGGTTTCCCTTCAACATATTCTATTATAGCAAAATGCTGTTCTTTAAATTGATCATGGTCTACGCTGATAACACGCGCAACATTTGGATGAGCTGGAATTTCAAGGGCACCCTCAAGGCATTTCTTGAAATCTTTGTCATTTTTTTTAAATTCTTCAAGCGCCTCATCTTCCGTTTCGCAAGGGTCTTTCAAACCCCCAATGTCATCAAGTAAGCGTGATATTATTTTATTTTTATTAAGACGTGTTAAAACATAGAGACCGGAATCCTCGGGATCCTCTACAAGATAGGTTTCTTCCCATGCGCTTTGTTTTAATTCCTTTACGAGATGATACTGCTTCAGATAACCATTAATGTTTGTATCCGGGGTTGTCATTGTCTTCCTCTCTTTATGGCTATTTATTTATTTTGAACGGCATCAACGATTCTTCGTCATCGGCTTCCTCATCATCATCCTTTTTCCCGGGCGGTTCCACGCCCAGGTCCACAATATCAAAAACTATCACTGTAATATTATCCTTACTACCACCTTCAATGCTCAGTTTAATTAAATTTTTGCAAACTTTTTCAAAATTATTTTTTTTGGCCTCCGTTTCAGCTCTATCAAGCATTCCGGGCTTTACTAAACCATCGCTTAAACCATCGGTACACAATATATAACGATCACCGACGCGAACTGTAATTTCTTCTACATCAACATAGACCCTTTCATTAATACCAATGCAACCTGTAATTCGATTTCTTTTTTCAAATTGCACTTCTTCCTCGGAGATTTGGCCAGACTGAACTTTTTCTTCAAGAAATGATTGATCAACGGTTAATTGCTGCATGACATTATCTCGAATTCGATAAAGACGCGAATCACCGACATTGGCAATGAACATCTTATCTTCACGAACCAAACATGCAATTAAAGTGGTACCCATCCTGCCGCGTTTTTTAAACTTTGCGGCCATTGGGCCCTTTAATTCTGGAATGTCCCGTGCCAATTCTTCCTTGCGTTTCTCGTTTTCACGAAACACCTCAACATTAGCCCGCCTTATTGCTCTTTTGAAGAGTTCATTTTTTGGAAGATGTATTGCTTCATGATACTTTAGTGTTTCCTCTGAATCGTATTCAATATCTAGGGGCTGAAAGGCAGCTTGTATAAAATCATTTATGGTCTTTACGGTCAGATTGCTGGCGATTTCACCTCCGGCATGCCCACCCATGCCATCAGCAACAATAAAAAGACCATATTTCTCATTGATGAGAAAGACATCTTCGTTGGCAGGCCTTTTTACCCCAACATCCGTTAATCCATAAGTTCTAAATGACGGTTTTTTGGGCTTTTTGTCCTCCATCCAATCCCCCAATTTCGTAATAATCTAGCAAAATTGTTGCTTTCTAAGTTTAGGCCTTAATCATTGCGCATTATAATTTTATAGCGTTGTCCAAAGAAACCAGACTCAAAGATTAGAGCACGAAAGGTTTTTAAATTGATCTCACTACTAAAAAGCAGATCTATATTCACGGTCCCACCAGTGGGCACCATAAGTGGATAACCTATCAAATTCCTCAATCTGTCGGGTAATTTATCCCAGGTATCCGGATCATCTTTTCGTAGATTTATTATCCCCTTTCTTTTCTTTCCATTTCTATCAATTATATACCACCTATCAATAGCGGGATCCAAATAAATTAGATTCATAGATTCATTTTTAACTGCAGCATTAATAATCTTGTATTTTGGAATAAGATTATCCAGCTTTTCATCATAACTTGAATCAATTGTCATCCCCGTCTTTGGAATCGAGGCACTTGCATTGACTGTCATGTATTTTCTACCCCTGCTATGGGCAAATTGCGAAATTGTAACCAACATCAATGCGGTTATCACCGAAATCAAAATACGTTTCGAAAACATTTATCCTCCTATAATAGTTTCCCTACCTTAATCTCCCGCTCCCTAAGGGAGAGGGAAGCCTATCGTAAGATAGGTGGGGTGAGGGTGGCATTCACTTTAATTATCACCCTCCCCTTAATCCCCTCCCCTCAAGGGAGGGGAAATTTCACCGTAATAGTTTCCCTTCCTTAGCCTACCTCCCCCTAAGGGGGAGGCTAGGTGGGGGTGCGAACAATTGCCCTCACCCTCCCCTTAATCCCCTCCCTTAGGGAGGGGAAATTTCACTATAATTATTTCCCTACCTTAGCCTATATCCTGTAAAACCTTATCGATAAAATGACACGCAACACA
>CAZHVX010000126.1:0-6850 GCA_964536295.1 uncultured Pseudomonadota bacterium | reverse complement strand
TTCCCCGCCTGCCATCCTAATAAAAAATACGATGGCGGGCAGGGAGTTGGCGCCATCTCCCGACGTCCGCACGATTTTTCCATTCGGAAAAATCGTTTGCGGCGTCGAGGATCCTCGATTTGGCATGTGTTTTTTCTAATGAAAAAAGCACGCCAAATCGGGATAAGCCTTACTATAGTTGCGCCGACTCAAGGCTTCGATTTAGCGAAAGCAATACCCCAATGTCGCTTGTTTTGATAAGTCCAATAAGTAATAATTATGTGAAGCGATTTTGTTAATCCAGTGTATAGTTTAGAGAGAGCGATATTGGGGAGCTGTAATAGGGGAGCGGGGTGGCCCTCTGCACGGTCTCAAGGGCGGCTTTGTCCAGAATGTCTGAACCAGAACTATTCTTAAGCTTTAGATATTCAAGGGAACCATCCTTGGTGATCTTAAAGCTGACCTCTGGAGATCCTTCAATCTCACGTTTCTTTGCAATGGCAGGGTAATATTTATTTTCCTCAATCCGTTTTCTAATTAATGATAATATTGAATCCTTCGAATTTGGATCAATAGCAGATCCGGAAGATTTGCCTGAGGTGTCACCTACAGATGAGGATGTGTTTACTATCTGTGATTGATCTTTGGCTCTCGTTTTTCCTGACAGATCAGGATTGGGAGTATGCTGATCGATCTGAATAGAAATTGCAGTGATTTCATCTGAGGCGGAGTATTTAGGCGAACTCCATTTATCTATCCATAATGCAGCAAAAATGGATAGATGTAGAAATATTGATACGCAGAGAAATATGAGAAGTCTTCTATTGTTCATCTCTAATTGGTGTGTAATAAGGATTTCCCGTTAAATCGTTTATTCCAACGTAAACATCGGTATCAAAGATATTTTTTATATTGTTGTATGTTATTGTGTTCTTTGTGCTTCCAAGGTGCTTGATTTCACCACTCTTGAGTAGGCATATTTTGTCACAAAACAGCGATGCAAGATTTATATCATGTAAAACCGTGATAACTGTAAGTTTCTTTTCACTATTTAGTTTTGCAACCAAATTGTAGATATCCATCTGATGTTTGATATCCAGAAATGACGTTGGCTCATCTAGGAGAAGTAAGCTCGGTTCCTGTGTTAATGCGCGGGCAACAATAACTCGTTGTTTTTCACCACCGGAAAGCTCATTGATATTTCTATCCCTGAATTGCCATGTGTTTGTTTGTATCATCCACTGCTTGGCGATATCCAGATCAACTTTTTGCTCAAATCCAAACCTGGAAAGGTATGGAGCCCTCCCCATCAAGACGATCTCAAGGGCGTTAAAGTTAAAGAGGATGGGGGATTCCTGGGGAACGACTGCAACCGTCCGGGCAAGCTCAATTGAGGAATATTTATTTATGTTTTTATTGTTGATTAGTATTTCACCACCAAAACTGGCAAGTTGTTTCAATATTAACTTTAATAAAGTGGTCTTTCCGGAACCATTTGGCCCAAGGATCCCCAAAAAATTACCTTCCGCAACTTCTAAGTTAAGGTTGCGTATTGTAAGCTCCTTATTGTATCCAAAATTTAGATCCATGATCTTTAACATTTTCTAACCTTTAAACTTTTTGTTCCCTTTTTAGTAAGTACACAAAAAATGGTCCGCCAATTAATGCAGTTATAACTCCCACAGGTATCTGTGTATGAAAGCCGGAGTTTGCCAATATCGTCCTTGCTACGGTATCCGATAGCGCCAGAAAGACTCCACCAAGGATTCCCGATAGAGGGATTAGTAGGCGGTGATCCGGACCAAATATCAGTCTAACCATGTGGGGGATGAAAAGTCCTACAAAGCCTATAAGGCCTGATACAGCCACGGATGCGCCAACCATCAATGAAGCCGCAAAGAAGATTACCTTCCTTACGGCGTTAATATTAAGCCCAAGATAATGTGATGTTTCATCACCCAGACTGAGGATGTTTAGCTGGTATGAAAACATGGTGAGTGTAAAAAAGCCAACCAATACAAATGTGGCAACTACTATAAGTGTCGAATAGCTTATTGTATCCAGAGAACCGATGAGGATAAAAAGAATTTCATGTGCCTGCTCAATTGTGACGATGGAGTTTACAAACATAATCAGTGCAAAGCTGAAGGCATTAAATATAACGCCTGTCAGTAATAATGTATGAGATGGCAGGCGGCCCTTGGTTTGGGCTATCCAATAAATTAAAAACATCGTAAGCGTTGCCATCAAAAAGGCAGACGTTGAAACAAAGAAGAATGGCAGGCTAAGGCCAACGGCCAAAACGCTTCCAAGCGCTGCTCCACCGGAAACGCCTAATATGAAAGGGTCCGCCAGGGGGTTTCTGAGTAGGGCCTGAAATGTGCCGCCACTTGACGCCAATGCTATTCCGACAAGAACGGCTAGCAGAACCCGCGGCAATCTTGAGAAAAACAGGATGGCATGTGCGCTGCTTTGGGGATCTGATATTGCTTCGCGTAAGCTAATTTCTTCCGATCCGATTGTTATCGAGATGGCTATGGTAGCTATCAATGCAAGTAATGATATAGCAACGTAGAAGATCCATCTATGAAATGTTAATCTTTTCATTTAGAATGTGTATTATGTCATCCTGAACGAAGTGAAGGATCCAGTGTGATTCGCTGGATTCTTCACCCTCGACCCTCCTTCGCTAAAGCTACGGCGAGGCAGGCAAGCTCGGGATCAGAATGACAAATATTTCAATTATGGTTTTTTCATTCCAATAATTGAATTCAGTTTGTTCAGTCCAACAAGCAACTTATTGCTTGGTCTAAAATCGTTTATATCCAATTGAAAAATCTTATTATCCCTTACTGCATTTATTGTTGTGAATTGATTCCACCAATTTAATCTATGTTGCCACAATTTTCGATTTTCCGATCCCATACTCATATCTATGATAATGCCTGGGTTGGCACCGATCAACATCTCCGTGCTAAAATTTGGGTATTTCACGGAGGTTGAACCTACGGCATTATAAGCGCCCGCGGCCTCTATGGCCTCACCTAAAAAACTTTTTGGCCCCGCCACTATCAAGGGTTTTTGGCCCAGTACGAGCAGGACCTTTGTTTCTCTTTTGCTATTCTTGTATCCATTTAATAGTATTGAAAAACGGTTTAACAGGGCCTGTGCTTCTTTTTTGCGATCAAGTTTTTCCCCAAGAGTTCGTATCGATGCCAATGTGGAGCCGATCGAATTAAAATCCAATAGTAGGGCTTTGATGCCCATGTTTTTTAATGTCGAGATATCTTTTTGATCGCTGTTTTCCCTTGATGAAATTATGAGATCGGGTTTTAGGGCAATAACGCGCTCAATCTCAATGTTGGTGTAGTCCGCCACTATCGTTGGCCTTGTTTTTTCTGAATTCCACTGGCAGTATGATGTGATTCCTACGATATCCCCGTCTGCCTTGATTGCCAACAATATATCTGTGATATTCGGTTTTAGAGATACAATTCTTCCATCGGCAAATAGAATAGAATTTGTCAGTGTAAACAAGATTGCAAGCATGCAAACCAATGTTTTTGTCATTCTGAACGAAGCATTGCGAAGTGAAGAATCCCCATTGCTCACTCTGGATTCTTCGTCCTGAGCGTAGCTGAAGGACTCAGAATGACATTTCTGGAGTAATCTACAAAGCTTCATAATTATTCAAACTCTCCTCCATTTATAACCGCAATGGCATCCAGATCAAAGCCGGAATTGTTTGGGCCGCCTCCGTTGCTCAAGTCGATTATCCTAATGTAACGTGCCTTTTCTATCCCGATATCTGCCAGGTCAAATGGATCACCTCCGCTTACATCTGGATCAAATGGATCGATGCCATTTGTCTCAACATTGGACTTGGTCGGATTCCATCCCGCGCAATCCGTATATGGATATGATCCATCAAGACAATCAAAATATGTGAAATTGATTCCATCAAGGCTCACACCCACAGTGGCAAGTTCTTTGAATGGATTTTCGGGATTTCCACCGATCAAGAAAACATTTTCAAAGATCGTAAAGTCTGGGCCATCGCCGTCGACAATCAGGCAATCGCCAACATCTAGTGTGATTTCTCCGTCCTTGCCCAATGATAGAACATCAAAACCACCTCCTCCGCTCCCTTTGCCCTCTGGCCCACCCAAAACAATATCGGGGAAGTTGTCATAACCAAAGCCATATCCCTCTCCGGGATTGAAGGATTTAACAGCTACGGCAAAACCATTGCATGGTTCGAATGATTCTTCCGTTTCTTCTGGATCTGGATCTGGTTCTGGGTTTTCCTCTTCTATGTAGATGACTATAGGGATATCATCGTTGTATGTTACATCCGATTCGTCTTCATAGTCATTGTTAACGTTGGATCCAAAGGATGGAGAGCCAAGCGTTGTTATGTTATCTGGCTTTTCTGTTGATTTGTAAACGCTGGCCTGTTCCCACGTATTTATTGATACAATAGTGCCGGGAAATCCTGTTAAAACATAAAGATCCGGCCCTGTAAAATCTTCTCCTGGGACTCCAGGTCTGACAGCGCTAGCGCCTGCGCCGGTGTTTGTTCCCGATGGGTTGTCCGCGGTTACCCCCTTTGGGTATCCAATTGAAATACTTGCAAAGACATTAACCACATTGTCGTAAATATCAATTGGTACAACGGCGCTTTTATCAAAGCTTGATGCAAATAAATATTGATCATTATAACTTGTGCTAATGAATGAAAGATAATCAGCGCCCACACTATTTCCAGTAACCTTAATTGGATTGGTTATATCTCTTGTTGCCTCAAAGTTTTTCAAATCAATTTCATAAATTTCGCCTCGGGATGCGCTTGCCAAAAATCCACGATTCTGATCCTCGATCAATGCAACTGGATGGAAAGATAGGGCGGCTGGGCCGACTGATATGTTTGCAATAATTTCATTTTGAGAAAGCGAATATACATCAACACTTGAATTTGTTGCAGGCTGCGATGCCCCCTCTAGGATATTCATAACGCCTGTATTTGTGATGAGCAGGGTGCTGTCGTCAAGCTTTGTTAATGCCGTTGGATTATAATCGGTTGTTACAAAATGTCCTGATTCGGATATAAATGGAGCGCTAGTACTTATATTAAAGATTTTTACAACTCCTGGCGCGCATGACGCTGGATAGAAATAATTTATAAAGTTTGCAAATGAAACAAAAACCTTGTCGCCTATGACGACAATCCCTCCAGGTGTGTTTGGATTTTGTATGCTATCTGCGCTGCTGTCATCCGAGTTTGTATATGATTTTGTTATGTCGACAGAGTTTGTAATATTTACAGTCGTGTAGATACTTCCATTTTGTGGATTGAAATAAATGATATGGCTCGAGGTCAGTATAAAACCCTGAGTAGCTGAATGAATTATGAATGTGCTTGGAAAACCCGTTGATTCTGGTGTCTCAATGATAGAAAAAACTGAAGATGTTTTTAAAGGGTTTGCATCAAGATCTATAGGAACAATTCCACTTGGATTGGCAAAGCTCAATACAAACGCAGTTGAGCGCATCCCTTCTATATCAGGGATTATAATGGTTGGGGGATAATCGCTTCCGAGTAAGAATGCATCCTTGGTCACACTTACCGTTGTAATCGAATATAAGTGTTCGTCATTTTCCTCTACCGGGTCAGTTGCTTCACTTAATTGCTGTTCTTCGGATTCGTCATTCGATTCCTTGGTAAATACCTTACTGTCACCGCATGATGTAATCAACAACCCTAGTAGCACTATCACGATTATCCTTTTCATAATATCTCCTTTTTAGTTATCTATTGTTTATAATGTCATCCCTGCGCAGGCAGGGATCCCGTGTGCTCACTAGATTCCTGCCTTCGCAGGAATGACAAAAAAGTGAAAAACCCCTATTGTGACACAGTCTCTTCGCCAGCCTCGCCAGCTCAGCTAGGCGGGCGGGGATGACATATAATCCAATTAATCCTGTCAAAGAATTAAATATTTGCTCCAACTGTTACAAAAAAACCAAAGCGTGGTAATGGATATCCACGCGCATCATAAATTTGTACGTTCGTTATATTTTTGAAATCCGCTGATGCGTAATAATTCTTCTTTATCGTTGCCGTTAATCCGCAATCCATCCTTGTACGTGCACTTATAAAGGTTGTGTTCTGCGTGTTTATCGGCAGATCATCCTGATAGGCTATTTCATAATAACCTGATAACCACTTGTATTTTCCATTGAATCTTGTGCCTAACTTATGTTTTGGTCGGCCAGGCAACTGATTGTTATTGCTGGCAAAGTTGGCCTTCAGATATGTGTAGGAGGCCTCAATCCATGCATATTCCCAGGGTGTGACAGTGGTTTGAATTTCAACCCCCTGACTCTTCACCTTGTACGTGTTTACGGGTTGGATCGTGGTTGCACTTATCGGCACAAAGATTATCGAGTTATCGATGTCATTATAAAAATAAGCGGCTTCTAATGATGAGGTCTTTGATCTTAATACGAAACCAACATCGTAATTGATCGCATCTTCTTTTTCCAGATTTTCATTTCCCCTGATAAAGCCTTCATCGGGATAATATAATTCATTAAAGTTTGGATAACGTGATGACGATTCAACATTGCCCTTCAATGATAAAAAGCTTGTAGGTTTTCCGATTATTCCGAATTTCCAATTCACGATTCCATTTCGATCAGATGCATGTTCAAATCGAACAACTGGTGTAAAATTTATTTTATCATTTAATATGCTGAATTCATCCTGAAGATAAGTGCTGTAGATGAAACGATCCTTTTTTCCGATAAGTTGCGTTGAGCTAATATCGGATCCGTCGTTGAAATAATAATATTTAAGGTCGGATCTGGT
>CAZHVX010000125.1:0-6877 GCA_964536295.1 uncultured Pseudomonadota bacterium | reverse complement strand
TTTATCCTCAATTGAAATTCCAAAGATTTGCCATGTTCAGTCAAACCTTTAATCTTCCATGAAAGTAGCTGATCATTTAAATCCAGATATTTTCTTTCCAAATACACTTTCAACTCTTCTTTTGAATACTCCTTAAGAAAGCCCTTTGAACGAACAAACCCCTTTTCCAAGATTATATACATATCTTTTATTGCAGAACCATTTTGTTTCGGGGTCAATTTATAATGTGCCGTATACTTATTATGTTCGGGTGGCTCATAAGGTATTTTGAATAAATGATAGTTTCCATCGGGATAAAATAATATAGCGTTCCTTCCCTGATTTCGCCAAGAAATATCAGAATATGCATTGCCTACTTCGGTTGTATCTAGGAGAACCAACTTACCATCAACCTCAACACCTGCGATTTCATGGTCCCAAAGTGTTGTAATAAAATTTTCGGGAAATTCTGGCATATCGGCAGTTTGAACGGATATAGGATAGGCCTTGACCCCGGCATATCTTAAAAGTGCAATAAGTAAATTAGCGCCATCTTTACAATCGCCATATCCACTTTTATATACTTCTATAGCGGGCCTTGGAATATAATGTCCTTCTCCAAAACGAAGAGCTACATAATTTAAATTATCCAGAATCCAATAATACAAATCTGCAACCAACTGATCCATGTTTCCCTTGCTTTGTTTCTTATATTTTTCAACAAGCGCCTTCATTTCAGTATTAATTTTATAATGTTTTTTTTCAAGTTTTTCAGTATACCACTTGGCCAGTTGGGCATAGGTTTTCATATTTGAGATAAAAACAATCGGTTTGATATCACCCAAAACGGATCTATCTTTTTCAGAATAAACAATCCCGTTATCGTTTTTGACGTAAAATGAAAGTGAATATTTTTGGGCCATTCTATCTTTTTTTACATAAATTTTCCCATCTCCGTGGCGCATTTGATATTTAAGATCCATAGAAGCCGGATAGTGATATATTGCCTCGCTTTTTCTGGTAGGATATCCATTTCCCAATACAGTATAGTTATTAAAAATACGTTCAATGTCTGCCTTACGATGTTCTTTTCTGTATTTCACCTCTACATACGTTCCCGCCCTAACGCCGGGGATGGTAAAAGTTTTCTTTAATTTTCTTCCAAATTCTACTTTTGAACTCACGGTAACATCCTTTATGGTCGACTCTGTCAATTCAACATATGTACCGTCTGGTGTAATTGTTCGTGCCTCGATTATTTCAAGTTTGTCATATTTTGGATCAAACATAATTTGCCATTGTGCATCATTCTCAACAGATTCCTTATTTAATAACTTTGAAAGATAATGATATTCCACTGTGTAATATCCATTTTCATTAATCCAATATTCCAGCTTATCTATAATGCATAGCTTCCCAAAACTTTTATATTTGTCATAGTCACTATCTTTTTTGATAATTTTATATACATAAGCATCACTTTTCGGATCACGCTTTTTGATAACTATCTCGGCTCTTGGTTCTTCAATGAAAGCCGTTTTATCTCCCGCTGCGTACAACGCTGTAAGTGATATAAATATTGATAGAATGGAAAAAATTATTTTCCTCATTTTTAACCTCTGATAGCGAACATATAGCATTTTCCTTCGGGAAAGCAACCATCCGTTTGCACACATGATATGGGTCTGTCTAATATTGGCTATAATCAAAAGAAATTCGGGACGTAGCAAAAACACTACGTCCCGAAAACTTTTGTACTATTGATACAAGACTTTGACCAGAATTCCTCATAAAATATGCCATAAGCCTAAGCTGTATTAATATGGCCCACCTGGTTCGGGTAAGTTATACGGTGATTTACCCTCTTTGGCTTCTTTTCTCACGTCATTAAGAAAATCCCTTTTCTGCCTATCAGTTCTTAAATCAAGTATACCATTTTTTTTGTCTACATAGGATTTGCTTTTGTCCGGGGCAGATTTGTCTGGAGCAGCCTTGTCCGGAGCAGCTTTGTCTGGGGCAGATTTATCCGGAGCAGCCTTGTCCGGAGCAGCTTTGTCTGGGGCAGATTTATCTGGAGCAGCTTTGTCTGGTGGAGCCTTGTCCGGCATATCCCCCTTAATCGATTGCGCACCGCCGCCTCTCTTTTCATTCGTCCACAAAGGAGGTCTTAAGCACGCAACCTGGCAGCCACATTTGTCATATGTCGCAATATCACATACATCAGCTGGACGTTCATACCAACAATCCCCCTTGCACTCTTTTTCAACCCTTTGCTCTTGAATCCATTCGTAACTCTGCAACCCTTCACCCCTAGGTTTTTCACTAATCCTTGTTTCCATAACTCCTCCTCCTGGTTTGTTAATAGTGCTGTTCTATAGAGCAATTTTAGTGCCCGTTAGATTGATTTGATAAACAAAATTATTTGTGATGTATTTTCGTGGAGTTGCGTTCAAATAAAAAAAGTGATCCGCTGCTTGATGAATTTAGAACTGTCCGGTTTTACAAAAAATCGATCGTATATTGACAAAAAATCGGACAGATTAAAGGCCCAATCCAAACGAAGATGCACAGTCTCTCAGCTAAGCTCTAAGTTCTAAGTTCTAAAACCTCAGTGGATCTTTCTAATGGTAACGATGGGTATTAAGAACATTAGAAGAGTGATCAGGATTTGCGCCCCGGAAGATGTGGCATATGGATCAAGGGTGCAGGTGAAGCCGGTGTTTACTGAAGAAGCGCCGTCGGCGGCGTTGGTGGTGGTTTTGTCATCTGTATCATCGTCGTCATCTAGGTCGGTTTGTTCAAAGTAGGATGCGTATTGATCGTCGATTATGTCATCATCCTTCGGTTCCGTCTCAACTATGATTGTCGAACCCACCGGGGTTGTTGCGGGGGCGGATGGCATGTCGTCGAGGTTTTTTAACTGCATAAAATTCGATAATATCGATGAATTGTTTTGTGTTGATGTAAAAGTAAAACCTACAAAAGTTTCTAGAGGTTCGTTAATATTCAGACATTCTAATACAACGGAATTTTTGGGTATTTCTCCTATATCCGAATACTCAGTCTCTTCCTTCAAATTCACTGAGCAATTAACATCAACATATGATATCTTGTCATCGTAGTGCTTGAACAACTCCACGGTTCCTATTCCACCAGCAACACCGACTACTTTTGAAATAAGAGTTTCATCCTTATTCATTACCTTCCACAGGGCAACATCCTCATCTTCGGTGAATATCGTCTTAATCGGCGGGATATCGCTGTTTGCGCCGAGTTCCAGGTGGATGGGTTCTTCAGAAATGTTTGTAAAATCATTTTGTGAAATTTTTACAAATGTGTATGGTGATTCAACGTAGACACCGTTTGTAAAATTGCTGAATAAATTATTCTGCAGTGTAACATAGTATGAAGCCACCCATACCGCGCTGGAATCTGCTCCACTGTTG
The DNA here is from genome assembly GCA_964536295.1 of uncultured Pseudomonadota bacterium. GTDB lineage: Bacteria > UBA10199 > UBA10199 > CAZHVX01 > CAZHVX01 > CAZHVX01. The sequence goes on along the minus strand of CAZHVX010000125.1, from coordinate 3,452 downwards.
CCGGAGATTATAGAATCTTGCAATGTTATCATCGAATCGACATGATATGGCATTGTAATTTCGTGAGTAATGTTAATCACCTTATCCACCACAACCCCTGGCTGCACTTCGATGTTCAGGTTTTTGATTGTAAGCTTGTCTGAGGGGGAGTTGAGTTGGATGGTGAGCATTTGGCTTGGATATTGAAAAGAAGCGTATTCATAACCATCATCATATTCAAAATTGATTTCGTATTCTGAAGATCCAGGTGTTTTTTCAAAACAAGCATAATTATTAATCACCGTTTTCAAATGCCCCATCGTTTGAATTTTTTCTGCATTTTGTTTGCATGCATCACAAGTATCACATATCCCCGCAAATAAATATCCGGATATAAAAAGTGAAATCAATATGCTGATTATCTGCAAACGCCTCATATATATCCCCCAGTAAAGGTGAACCGTATCTTACCATTAAGCAATTCATATGCCAATCTATCAAAAAGTCCAATTTAATTATATTAATAATTACAAGATATTAGGAAGTAATATTATACGGCTATGTGAGAATAGGGTTATTTTGCACCACAATTTTTCTTGAAACGATAAAATTTTACTCAAAGCAGGAGGCAAGATCAGCGGTTGGATTTTCCAGATATTCCTGAAAACAGATGTTAAATTTTGGCAGAATAGGAGGAACCAGATTTTGGATATCCGCACCAAGATCTTCAAATGTGTCTTTTATATCGGCGTACTTGGTACCCCCCGGATAGATATTTGCAGGTTCTATTGTTTCCGAAATTACATCCGGTGTAATAACCGTTCTATATCCATTTTGCATTTGATCAGAAAAAACATTACTCGAATATGCTATTATCCATTCATTTGTATCTGCACAAAATACTGTGCGATCGTCTTTTTTGTCTCCATCGTAATCAGCGGGAATGGGTTTGCAATTTACGCCACCAAATATACCATTTGGTTCAGTATTCAACCATACTTCATAGCTTTCTAACATATCTGCAATGAACCAATTACCAGATCCATTTACTTTGACAGATATATCTCCTAAGAAGAAAAATGCTGCTGGAACTGGAATCCAATCATTACCACCAAGATTTACATAATATTCTTCTATTTCTATATTGTTAAATTTAGGTGCAACTGCTTCAAAAAAGTTTCCCTCTTGAAAATTTAGTTCGCCATTAATAGAAACTCCGTCAGGTATTTTAAGGGCAGTTTGTAATTTATTATTACTCCATTTTATAAACGGCAAATATGCCCAACCCGGGGCGGCGGCTAGCTGTTCATCGGTAAGATATTTCACGATCCCCTTACGTGTTTCATCTTTATTCGGTGTCGCAGGATCATCCTCGTAATCAACAAACTCGCCCCAGTTGTCCTTCAGATACGGCTCTGCCTGATAGTTGATAATAAGTGTCTCGTGGTCATCATTGATACCCTTTAATGGAAAGGTCCCCTCATTATCGCCATAATCTATCAACCAATACCCATCCGGTGTTTGCAACGCCAGATCTATCCAGCCGTCACCATCGTAATCACCGTGTACTGGTCTGGAATACCACCGCCAGTTTGGATCACCGTGATAGTTTACAATCCTGTCCCAACCGTGCCATTCACTATCTGTATAAGTTCCCACGTCCGTATATGAAATATACCAGACACCATTTGTTAATCCATAGAGCGCCAGATCCGCAAGGCCATCGCTGTTATAATCGGCTACCACCGGTTGAACCTGTGAGTATGGAATGTTCGGCGGGTCCAGATGCGGCTCGTAATAATCATTGCCATCGGTCATTTCGATTTCCAAATCCCACGCGCCAAAATTATCGCCACCCTGACCCTCACTCGATAGATCAATATACCACTTGTCACCGGCATAGATGATCAGATCACCGCGGCCGTCATCATCAATATCGAGTTTAGTAGATGACTTGGTCTGGGGTTTATATTTTACATTCGGCACAACATATCCTTCATCCAGAAGCTGAAGCGCGTAATTAACATCCGGTTGGACGCCTATGTTACAATTTGGATGGGGATCCTGTGGATCGGTACCCGGTAAGAACGGTGTACTCTGTCCGGATGCAATCAAAAGATCACGCATCTGGTGGCTGTCCAGATAAACATTTTTATATGGTGGATTGTGACCGTAGAATTCGCGCGCATAGCTTTGAATCACGGCAGCCGCCCCCGCAACGATCGCTGCGGCACTTGATGTCCCACTAAAGTTTGCGGTGTACCACTTGTTCTGATTTGCGGGGTCGGATGCGGTATGATCGCCGTATCCGGTTGTTGTAACATCGTAACCCCACGCGTAAACATTTACGCGCGATCCACAGTTGCTCCACAGCGCCTTTTCATGCGAGCCCCCCGTTGATGCGCCGACCATAATCGATCCGGAATCATTTTCTGAGCCTGGAACAAAGTTTGAAAGATCGGGACCGACTTGTATGTGGCCCGCCGGAGTATCCAGATCAACGGAACCATTGGCGGCAACCGTTATAACTACAATACCCAAATCTGTTGCCTCCGAAATAGCACCAAAACTGTATGGATATGCTTCAATAGGAACACAACCATTAAATTCATCGCCACAACTTTTATCGCCGGTTGTAGGCCCCGGCAGGTGCATCTCTATTAATAAAATGTCGCCCTCATATAAAATTGCCTCGCTGTAATTGCCATTATTATAATTTTCAAGGTAAGTGTTTATTGTTCCTATCGGGCCACTTGTTACGTTATCTGTGTGCGCCAGTTTTACCTGTGAACCATAGGCTACGCCTTTTATACCTGAATTGTTATCCAAACCGTTCAATACCCCAACAACTGCGGTTCCATGTTGAACGATGCCGTATTCATAATAATTATCCGGGATACCCCCCATCGGAACATAAACAACATCATCCTGATCAATCGGCAAATCTTCATGATCAAAGTTCCAGTTCCCTTCACTATCGGCAATTATCACACCCTCACCACTCGCCTTGCTCCACGCTGCTTCAACGTTAAGGCCACCACTCTGCGCGTTGGATTTTAGATAATTCTGATCGCCGGAGATATTAGGGGTGATCCCCGCATCCGAAACGCTTGGAATCGGCAGGGGCTGGATATCTTCAACAAGTGGGGAATCTTTTAGGATATTCATCAACTCATAGGCATGATCCGGATCTTTAATCTTGATGCGATATATCAGGTTCCAGTCGGTGAAATTCTCGCCACGTGCCATGCTTGATTTTACCGCGCTCTCAATCTGCGATTCAGAGAGCTGCGCCAAACTTCGCGAAGCCTTCGCGCCCATCTGCTGGATGTAGTGATTGATCTGATCGACGTTCGCACCATTCATCGATACAAATTTGCTGAAGCGCAAACGGATATCCGAATCTTTTTGGAATGTGACAAGCAACTCGCCGCTATAATGTTTTGAATAGATGATGCTCTTCCAAAACTCAT
>CAZHVX010000124.1:5778-6908 GCA_964536295.1 uncultured Pseudomonadota bacterium | reverse complement strand
CGAGGGAAAACGCTTGGTTGTAGGAGATCCTTCACCCACTTTCAGTGGATTCAGGATAAGAACTTCTAGATTTTTCGTCCACTTTCGTGCCCGAAAAAGTTAGAAGTTCTAAATACACACGTCCCAAAAAAAAACTTTTGGTCTTGGGTGATCTTCGATAGTTGATAATCACTTGAGCACTGGGACGGAGGCTAAACCAAAAGGAGTTTATATGCCGAATATCGACGTAAAGCAACTTCTAGAATCCGGGGTCCACTTTGGACATCAAACATCTCGTTGGAACCCCAAAATGAAACCATTCATTTTTACTACAAGACACGGTGTCCACATCATCAACTTAGATAAGACAGCAGAAAAATTACAGGAAGCCTGTAACTTTATTGCAGATAGAGTTGCGTTGGGTGAGTCTGTCATCTTTGTTGGAACAAAAAAACAGGCTGTGCCTATTATCAAGCAGGAAGCCCAAAGAGTTGGAGCATTTTATGTCAGCCATAGATGGTTGGGTGGAATGCTTACGAATTTCAAGACGGTCAAACAGAGTATTGATCGTTTCCAAATGCTCTGTAAAAAGAGAGATAATGGCGATTTCGAAAAGTTAGCCAAGAAAGAAGCTCTACAATTTGAACGTGAAATTCAGAAATTTGAAAAGTTTCTTGGTGGTATCAAGGACATGTCAAGGGTGCCAGGCGTTGTTTTCCTTGTAGATCCCAAAAAGGAGCATATCGCAAGACATGAAGCCAGTTTGCTGGGGATCCCAGTTATTGCCTTAACAGATACAAACTGTGACCCTGACGGTATTGACTTCATGATTCCAGGAAATGACGATGCTATTCGTTCTATCCAAGCCGTTACATCTATCATAGCAGATGCATGTGCAGAGGGGATGGAAAGAAGACAAATTGCAATTCGTGAAGAGGTGGAAGCTGAGGGTAAGGGAAAGTCAGCCGGCCCAGCAATTCGCGAGCATGTCGTTGAAGGAAAGGCCAAGGCTTATGTTGCAAAGGAAAGAAAACGTGCAGGTGACAATGAAGAGGCAGGATCAAGTGCAGATTTGGAAAAATATGCAACAGCGTCTGCTAGTGGAGTATCTGCTGCGGATGAAAAAGAAAAAGATGCAGCAGTAAAATAAT
>CAZHVX010000124.1:0-5678 GCA_964536295.1 uncultured Pseudomonadota bacterium | reverse complement strand
GATATGAGTATTACAGCCGAACAGGTAAGGGAGCTACGTGAAAGAACCGGCGTTGGAATGATGGATTGTAAAAAGGCCTTGGCAGAGGCAAATGGTGATTTAGAGGCCGCATCCGATGCTCTTCGTAAAAGAGGCTTAGCCAAAGCAGCAAAAAAAGCAGGTCGTACAGCAGCTGATGGCAGCATAGGCTACCTAGTCAGCAATGATAAAACAAAGGCCGTTTTGACAGAGATTAATTGCGAAACCGACTTTGTTACAAAGGTTGAAGATTTCCAATCTTTCGTAAAGGAAGTAACGAATACAGTATGCGACAAAGAACCAGCCGATTTGGATGCCTTGTTTGCATCTGACCTGGGTGGAAGAACTGTAAAAGATATTCAGGTTGATATGGTTGCAAAGATCGGAGAGAATATTTCAGTAAGAAGGTTTGCATGTGTAAAGGCAAAGAGTGGACAAAAGCTTAGTCAGTATATTCATCCAGGTGATAAGTTGGGTGTAATTGTCCTTTTCAATGATCCAAACAATAAATTATCTGATGAGCTGGCAAGGGATGTAGCGATGCACATTGCAGCAATGAATCCACACTACATTAGAAACGAAGAGATTCCATCTGATGTAGTCGAAAAAGAAAAAGAGATTCAATTGGCCCAAATGGGTGAGCAAAAGAAACCTAAAGAGATCCTGGAAAAGATCGTTTCGGGTAAGCTTAATAAGTATTTTCAAGAAATTTGCTTGGATGATCAGATTTTTGTTAAAGATTTAACAGCAAAGAAAGAAGTTTCCAAGGTTCTAAAGGAAGTTGACGCAGAAGCTAAGGTTCTTAAATTCGTGCGTTTTCAGGTTGGTGAAGGAGTTGAAAAAAAATAGGGGGGGACATATGGGAAAACCGACTTATAAAAGGGTCCTTCTTAAATTAAGTGGTGAGTCAATGGCTGATAGAGTAACCGGTGAAAGTTTATCTATCGGGGCTATAGAGGAGCTGGTTGCTGAAATAAAAGAACTTCACTCTCTTGGCGTTCAAGTTGCCATTGTTATCGGTGGCGGAAATCTCTTTAGGGGAGCATCATCTACCGCCGCTGCGGGGATGGAAAGAAGCACAGCCGATTCAATCGGTATGTTGGCAACCATGATCAACAGTCTTGCTCTTCAAGATTTTCTCGAAAAAGAAGGTATTCCAACAACGGTTATGAGTTCATCGGAGATGCCGCGCTTTGCATTAACGTGCAACGTAATGGAGTCGGTACATCTATTAGAAAAAGGCAACATAGTTATTTTTGGTGGGGGTACGGGAAATCCTTATTTTTCAACGGATACGGCCGCGGTGCTAAGGGCCCTAGAGGTTCATGCAGATGTTGTTTTAAAAGGTACTAAGGTTGACGGAGTTTTTGATTCCGATCCCGTTAGAAATCCAAATGCCAAATTTTTTGAAGAGCTTACCTACATCGACGTGCTCAATAAGAATCTCAAAGTAATGGATGCTACAGCAATATCGATGTGTATGGAAAACAATCTGCCGATCGTTGTCTTCAATATGTTCCAGAAGGGGAACGTGAGGAAGGTAATGAAAGGCCAAAAAGTGGGGACGTACATTTATGGAAAAGCTACTCAATGATACCAAGGCCCATATGGATAGGGCGATTGATGCCCTGAAAAAGGAGTTAGGTCAGGTCAGGACCGGTCGTGCTTCTTTGATAATCTTAGATGATCTTCGTGTTGAGTACTATGGTCAACAGGTGCCATTCAATCAGGTCGCAACACTGAATATTCCAGAACCAAGGTTGATTGCAATTCAACCTTGGGAACCAAAAATGATTCAGGCGATCGAAAAATCTATATTAACGGCTGATTTGGGTCTGAATCCCGTTAATGATGGAAAAACCATTAAGCTTCCCATTCCTGCCCTTAACGAAGAGCGCCGTAAGTCTTTGGTTAAACAGATAAAAAAATATGGCGAGGAAACAAAGGTGAGTGTTAGAAACTCACGCCACGATGCCAATGATGTTTTGAAGACATGGGAAAAGGATAAAAAGTTTCCAGAAGACGAAATATTTAGACTTCATAAAAGAGTTCAGGATCTTACCGATGAGTTTATTAAAAAAGTAGATGAGACAATCGAACATAAAGAAAAAGATATAATGGAAGTTTAATGCCGCGGATCTATCGCGGATCTTTAACACGGATCAAACGCTGATCCCTTTATTATAAATAGATCGGTGTTAGATCTGTGTAGTAGATCGGCGTTAGATCTGTGTAGTAGATCGGCGTTAGATCTGTGTTATTCATGAAACAGATTCCTCAACATATAGCAATAATAATGGATGGTAATGGTAGATGGGCGTCTCAAAAGGGAATGGATCGTTTATCTGGACACTGCGAAGGTGCTAAAACAGCGGAACGGATTGTTGAGAACTGTATTGATCGTGAAATAAAGTATTTAACGTTATATACATTTTCCAGTGAGAATTGGGTGAGGCCAGATGACGAAGTGAAGGGATTAATGCAGCTTTTATGTGAGTTTCTTGATGCTACTACCCCCAAAATGTTGGAGCGAAGCGTGAGGTTTAGGGCTATTGGGGAAATTTCTAAGCTGCCCCCATTTGTTATAGATAAAATAAAAGATACAACAGAAAAAACAGCCAAAGGTGGCGGCCTAACGTTGATTTTGGCATTAAGTTATGGATCACGTCAGGAGATTTGTTCTGCTGTAGAAAAAATTATCCAAAAGGGTATAAAGAAAATCACTCCTGAATTGATAGACCAAAATTTATTTACCGAAGGAATTCCAGATCCAGATCTTTTAATTAGAACTAGTGGCGAATATCGAGTTAGTAATTTTTTGCTTTGGCAATTATCCTATACCGAATTATATTTTGCGGATGTTTTGTGGCCCGATTTTTGCGATAAAGATCTGGGTGAGGCAATCGAATCGTATCAAAACCGTGACCGTCGTTTCGGCGGCATATGATGATGTATTTGACAGGATTAACTGGATTGTTTGATTTTACCACAAAAGAATCCTGTAAATCCTGTCGAAAATAAGGGGGAACAATGTTGAAAAGAGTGATAAGTGCAATCGTACTTGGTGGCTTAACAGTAGTTTTAGTTGTAATACCTCATACCTTATTTTTTGAATTGGTAATATTGTTTATCATAGCTATGGCATTGTATGAGCTTTTTAGACTTGTTTTTAAGGAAGATTTGTCCAGTAGACTGCTTGGTGTATTTTTGGGGCTGGTTGTATCCGGATCGATTATCTTACAACTCTCGAAGGAATATACGCTAGGGATAGCGGTGCTGATGCTTTTTGTCGTCTTTATGTATCATATGCATAAATCCGATGAGTTGGTTGGTTTAGCTGAAAAGGTTGGCATGACCGTTTTCGGAGCGATATATATTGCGATACCATTAACTTATTTTATTTTACTAAGAGAGCAGACCCATGGCGTTGCCTTGGTTTTTTTAGCGCTTGTTCCAACATGGTGTTCGGATTCAGCGGCATTGCTTATCGGTAAGAAATTTGGCAAGCGTAAATTTTCCAAATATAGTCCAAACAAAACCTGGGAAGGTTTTGTTGCCGGTATAGTCGGAAGTTTTTTGGGAGTTATTCTTATCAAATCAATGCTGTGGCCAGAATTGGATTTAATAAATTGTATTGTGCTTGGCTCATTAATAAGTGTCACGGCATCGTTGGGTGATTTAGCCGAGTCAGCGATTAAGAGAAGTTATGGGGTGAAGGATTCTGGAACATTAATTCCAGGCCATGGTGGTATTTTGGATCGCGTTGATGCGCTGATCTTTACCGCCCCACTTGTGTATTACTATTTCAAGGTTATTGGAATATAATGTTTTTTGACATGATTAACCCTCCTTCGCTAAAGCTTCGGCGGGTAAACAGGATTATAATTATGTTTTTCGTTTAGCGGTGACGCAGCCCCCGCCTGCCTCCTACAAAAATACGATGGCGGGCAGGCGTATCGTCTAACGGTGACGTTAACGGCTTGGGATTAAAAGCCGTAACCGAAAAACGCTACCGATACGGGCATCGTTACCGACAAACCTACAACTAATCCTGTCGAAAATAATCAAGAGTTCATTTTATGAAAAAGATATCAATATTAGGGAGTACGGGTTCAATTGGAACATCAACGCTCGATGTTGTTGCTCAGCATTCGGATATGTTTTGCGTGGTAGGTCTTGCCGAAGGGCACGATTATAAAATGCTTTTTGAACAGATCAAAAAGTTTGAACCTGAGATTGTTTCAGTACGCGATGAAGAATCCGCAAAGAAGTTGAAAGAACTTGAAGTTAGCTGTAAGGTTGTTTTTGGAATCGAGGGCGCTTGCGAAGTTGCATCAATTGACGGTGCTGACTTGGTTGTCTCTGCCATTGTTGGTGCGGCAGGTTTAAAGCCTACCTATGCAGCAATGGAGAAGGGAAAGCAGATTGCATTGGCAAATAAGGAAACAATGGTTATTGCAGGTTCGTTGATGCGAAGCAAAGCCAATGAAAAGAATATTGAGATTACACCAATCGATAGCGAACATAGTGCGATCTTTCAATCTATGGTTGGTCACAAGAAAGAACATCTAAGAAGAATCATTCTTACAGCCTCCGGTGGGCCATTTAGAAATCATACAATGGAACAATTACAAAATGTTACAAAGGCCGATGCCTTGAAACATCCAAGCTGGTCTATGGGTGCAAAGATCACGATTGATTCAGCTAGTATGATGAATAAGGGCCTTGAGGTTATTGAAGCAAGGTGGCTCTTTGATGTTCCGGCAGAAAAGATCGATGTTCATATTCATCCGCAGAGCATTGTCCATTCGGCAGTTGAATATATTGATGGATGTGTGATTGCGCAACTGGGTGTGCCAGATATGCGTGCTCCAATTGCATATGCGCTGTCATATCCAGAACGTATCACAACTAATGTTGATTATCTGGATTTGACAAAAGTTAAGACCTTAGAGTTTTTTGCACCTGATCTTGAAAAGTTCAGGCTTTTAAAGCTTGCATATGAAGTTTTAGAAGAAGGTGGAATTGCTCCGATTATATTAAATGCGGCAAATGAAATTGCGGTAGCTGCGTTCTTAGACGAAAAGATTAAGTTTTTGCAGATCGCAGAGATTGTAGAAAAAACACTGAATAAGGGGGTTAAGGGGTTAAATAACACAATTGATGAAATCGTGGCAGTTGATCGCGAAACCCGCTGCATTGCCACCGAACTTTTAATTTGACAGGATTAACTGGATTTTTTAAGAATAAACTTAATCCTGTTAATCCCGTCGAGAAATAATAGAGGGATCAATTCATGACAATATTATATTTTATCGTTTTCTTGGGTATTTTGGTTTTCGTACATGAGTTGGGGCATTTTTTGGTAGCCAAGCTTGTTGGTGTAAGGGTAGAGGCTTTCTCTATTGGGTATCCACCAAGATTATTTGGCTTCAAAAAAGGGGATACCGATTATTGCATATCCGCAATTCCATTAGGGGGATACTGCAAGATGGCAGGACAGGACGATGAAGATGAAGGCGAAAAATCCAATGATCCCGGTATGTTCTATAATAAAAAGGTTTGGCAACGTATGGCAATAGTTTTTGCTGGGCCCATTATGAATATCCTTCTTTGCATCCTTCTAATGCCCGCGGTTTTTATGATTGGCAGGGAACAAC
>CAZHVX010000123.1:0-6920 GCA_964536295.1 uncultured Pseudomonadota bacterium | reverse complement strand
TGATGGAAAAAGTTGCGGATGCGTTTGGATGCAAGGCCCTTGCAAATGCTGGCCATAGATTTTCGCGTGATGAATTTAAAAGTTGCCAGATAAAGGAAACAACGGATTCACCTTCTACAAAGCCAACTGATGAATATTCGATTCCATCTCCATATGTAAATATAATCGGCCAAGCACCACTGGAAGATTTTTTGAATAACGCCGATAAGAGCAAGCCCGTATTAATATTTGTCTGGTCAAGAAACTGCCACCCCTGTGTCAAAAACAAACCAAAGGTTGTTGCCTTATCCGAGAAGGCCTCTGAAAAGGCCAATTTCCTGGCTATGGAGTTTCCATCTCCACTAAGGAGCGCTCCCGTTCACCTCTATCCAAATGAATTTTTATCAGATAAATATGGAATAAGTGGTTTCCCATGCATTGTGGCCCTAAAATTTGTTAATGGAAATTGGGAACACAAACTAATTAAATCTGAATATGTGAGGGATGAAAATGGTGATGTTATACTAAATGAAAAAGGACGACCGGCAAAAACCATCCCCATACTTGATACACTCAAAGAGTATCTCGATAAATTATAAAATACATTAAAACTTAAGGTCTAGATCACCCAGATCTGGAATGCTGTCTTCAACGGGGCCAGTTTTCTTTGGAATATTTATATTCGCCGGAGCGGGTTTTGAAAATCCATGACGATAAAGGGGAAGATCATCGCTATTCCCCTCAACGACCTCTATTTTATGCCTTGATTGCCCCTCCCACTTCCTTAATGCCTTCTCTAAAAGGGGCTGATTCATCGACCAGAGCTCTATTCCCTCATCTTCGATCTTATGTGAACTGAAGAGTTTATAGCTTATTGAAAAGGTCTGAAATCCGGATTCATCCGGTCCTCCCCAAACGATAAAGGAGGCTGGTTCCTGGATCTTTAATCGGATCATCTTATCAAGATTCCAATCGGATCTCAAAAAACCAACGATTGAGAGATTTAATCTAATTACCCAGATTGGCTCCTTCAGGTTTTTCATAACGAGCATCAACTCATCCAAGAATGTTAATTGATCCAAATTATCGCGATTTATCTGCTGGGAGGCATTGTACGTAATAACCTCGAGGCTATCAGGCATCACAATACCAAAGAACGAACGTAGAAAATTAAACACCTGCTCAAAGAACCAAACATTCGATTCCTCATTACTCATCTTTGTAAAATTTAGATGAGAATTAAAACCCCACGAACCAACTATCTGCTTCTTCGCCAACGATCCTGATAAAAAACTATCCAAATCCGTTGGTATATCGGTTTCATCTAAATCGTCCAAAAAGTCATAATTATCGTCGCTTTTACCTACCATAGGTTTTCATAATAAATGAATTGGAATAAATTGTCTATCGTAGTTTTTTTGTCTGTTATTTCAGGGAATTATCTATCAATGATAGTAGACTATCAGGGAAAATTCCAAAATAGATAAATACCAAAATTATAAACAGAGCTACAGAAAAGGTCTTATATCCCACCTCAATTTTTTCTTTATCGACATCCTCCGCCAGAGAAACAACGTGAAAGATTCTTAAAATGTTAGCCACCAGCAAAACTATATTAACAGCTAAAAGGATCACGACCCACATTAAATTTGCTTTTAATATGGCCGATAGGAGATTAAATCGCAAAATGTATCCCCAGGTGAGTGGCATCCCAGCCATATTCATTAGAAAAACCACAAGGGCTACGCTCAAAGGCAATGACCTTCTGTACAAACCAGCAAGATCTGGAATCAATTTCCCAATTCCCATCTCTATTTCATTTAAGATGATCATCAAACCTATTATAGAAAAGGTGAAGTGGATCATCCCCTGGGTAAAGATATCCAGGGATGAAGATGCGTCAACCCCATATAACCCCAGAGGTATAACAAGAAAACCAACTTGTGTTAGAACGATATAATAACCCCAACTTTTTATATCATCCTTGGAGAGCGCCACGATATTTCCCCAGGTAATGGTTGCAATGCATGAAACAAAGATCAAGTTTGAATAAATATTCCCGGAGTGTAGCAATTTAATACCACCAAGCTTAATGAATATCGCTGCAGCAGAGATCAAGTAAAGTGTCTTACAAAAAATATCTTGGGAATCCTTTTTAAATGAAAAGGGCAATAGCCCGGCCAGCCACAGAGAAAAGGAAACAATTAAAGCTAATGCAAGATAGACATACAAACCATGCACGCCCCCCATACTTTTGACGCTAAAGTCACCCAATACACTAAAGTAAAGGGTCCCAAAGGCGCCATATAGAGCAACCAAAGAGAAGGAAAGGATTAAAATTACAAAAATAAGGACCTTGTTTAACTTAAGATTACATATTAGTAGAAGGACTAATCCCAAAAATGTAAGCAGAAAATGGTCCGATGCAAAAATTAGCATTGTCGATATGATTATAGAAATATTTTGGTTTAGCTTTAAAACAACATTTTCTCTTTTGAAATCAGCAAATATTAGAAATAAAAAACTGAATATAAAAATTAAAATAAAAAAGAAATAGATTAATTTGTCTATCTTTATTAAATACCCACTAATTGCATACGGGTTCATCCATTCAAACCAGGAAAACACCATACTAACAGCGATTCCAGTTAGTGCAATCATCACAAATGGGTATGTTTTTTTGATACCCTTAATTAGGCCTAATGCCCATAATATGGGCATTGCCGCCAATAAGGGCAAAAAAGAAAGGATCGTTTTTATTGATTCGTAAACCATATTACTTGTTCCTGTTGATCAAACCCAGGTAGTAAGCCCTACTTCTTTCAATCTTGTTAATTGTCTTTGATGGCAGAACTCCCTGATAAACAATAAAGGCTATGACAATACACATTGAAATTACCCTTGCCGCCCCTATCTTTTTATCAGCATCGCTTCTCACAAAAACTAAAATTTTCCGTACATAAATTCCAATAAACAAAAGAAGACCAAATAAAACGATCATAGCTATATGTGAATTTGATTGAAGGAGGCCACCCACTAGTAAATAATAGCCAGCAAAGGTCCCAGACAATGGTACTCCAATCATAAGGAGTGAAAGAACTATATTACACCACCTAGAGGCCTTCTCTACTACCAATGCATGAGCAATCATCAAAAGCGCAATGTTAATTAAAATTATTACCGAAGCCGAAAACGAGATGCCATTCAACGCGCCCAATCCGACAAGGATAAGGGAGGCAAAAACCGATGTCAAAGTTCTTTGTGTAGCCTTATGGTCAACTGCAGACAGCATTGTAACTATTGAATATATGAAGACAATAACCCCATACCAACTGATATATGCCGAGTAAGAAAATAGGGCCTGCGGAAACAGCGTATTACTTAGACGATAAAGACCATAAAACCCCAAAAACAAACCAAATACGGACAATATCGACGATTTTATAGGCTTTTCCTCAAAAACATCCCTAAAAATCGACGAAAATGGCCATATTTTCATCTGAACAAAAAACGCTAGGCCAAGCATGACAAATAATATCTTCTGATGCACCAGGGGGTAATGAAAAGAAAGCCATTGGATAAAATTAAAAGATCCTACGGATACTACCATTAAATAGATAAATGTAATCATCACACAAAATGCCGCAATCAAATTGATTATCAAACATTTGGCATTACTTTTATTGGACAAAAGCAGATAAGCAAAGAATTGGTATACAATGAAGGCTATTATAAATAAAAACCCATCAAGTGCAATTAACATAAGGATTAGAAGTGACTCTAAAAACAGAAAGACTTCGCCCTTTTCGTCAACGTCATTTCGTGAAAGTGTAATTTGAACAATGAACGATATTATTGCAGTCACTAATATTAGATGAAAACTAACCTGATCAATTCCTATACTGTAAAACGCCTTTATATTTGATATCCACGAAAGATTGGTTTTAAAAATCAAGTCCCCCTGCTCTGGATAAAAAAACCACACCAAGCAAACCCCGATCAATGCAAGCCCAGCGCCTGTTATCCCTATAGATTTTTTAAGCCTATAGCTCCTTTTATTTATAAGTAGGCTTATCAAGCCGGTCAATGCGGGCACCGTCCACCATAATGTTAGCATGTTTTTAAGTAACCAAACCATTTTCATCCCTATATTAAAAATAAAACTACAACTAATAGAATCGCAATGAGAAAATATGATAGGAAGTATAAGTCTCTACTTGTCTCAACTATTCTGGATAATCTCCCCAAGCTTTTTATGGAACGTGGCACACCCCCTACCACTAAATCATAAACAATCTTTTTATCTATCGTTTCTGATAGCAGGGTTTTTCCCACCCATGAGACTGGTTTAACAAAAATTATATTCGCAATTTTTTCCCAATAGAATTGGTTAAGCAATAACCGATGGATCAACCCCATGCGCCTTGAGATAAAACCCGGCCAATCCCTTTTTTGCGTATATATTATAAAAGACATTATGGCTGCGTGCGCGATCCAGATAACAGTAATAACCCCCAAGATAAGCTCTGAACCGCTCCTGCTCTCATCGGGGGAATGCCCAATTTCTGAGATAAATGGTCTCATTAACCACTGTGATAAAAATTCTTCCCCGCCAAAGGTTGGCGATGCATTAATCCACCCACCAAATACGGCAATTAGCGAAAGAATTAACATCGCCAATATCTGAGATACCGGGGCCTCCTGTAGGTACTTTTTCTTTTCATTCTCCATTTCTAGTTCGCCGAAGAAAATTCGTCCGATTATTCTAAAAAGAGAGAGCGCCATTACGGCAACTCCGGTAAATGCCAAAAACCAAATGAAAAACTTTCCTCGGCTATATGCTTCCCATAAAATTGTCGACTTACTGAAGAATCCTCCAACAGGATATATGCCGGCCCACGATATTGCCGATACCATCATGATCCAAAATGTAGTAGGCATTCTGTAACGAAGCCCTGAGATCCTATCCATGGATCGTTCCCACCCCGTGGCTTGCACAACATTTCCACCCCCCAAATAAAACAAGACAATAAATGGAAGGCTTGTTAGAACGCAAATATACGAATTTACGGGTGCTCCAAGGCCATAAGATAACAAAACCAGCCCCATCTGCGAACCCGCCAGCATGGAAATGGCCTTCAAAATATCCATTTCAACCATTGCAAATAATGCCAAGAATAAAATCGAAAGTGCACCGATTATTATCATGTAATTCAATATCTCTGGAAACAAGATATAGAAGAAATTCAGACGCGATAAAACAATTATGCCGAGCCCAGCACCACCACAAATTGTAAAAACAGAAGCTATTGGAACAGATGAGCTCGCACCTAGATTCCAATGCAAAAAGAGCGGAAACTGGGACATCCTTATAATAACAGCAATTAGTAGCAGTAGAATTGGGGTTGATCCACCAAAGAGAAGCATACTTATATTTAATCTCAAGGATTCATAATTAAAGAAATTGCCTCCGATATCACCTATGCTCTCTAGGGCGATTATCCAGAGCCAAGCCACGGCCAGCAAGAACAAAAGGTTGCCTACATTATCTAAAATAGAAAATTTCAAGGCAGGGCCGTCTCCCTTTTTATCTGTATTACTCGTGATTGCAAAGAAGGTTATCCACCCTAAAATAATCCAGCCAATTAGGGTGACCATTAGGTTGTCACTTAATCCGGCCATCAATATCGTAAAAGCCCCGGCATTAAGAAGCGCGTATGATCTTTGTGGAAATTCTTTTTTGGAAAAATGCCCTACGGCGTAAAGATTTATTAAAAAGTAAAGGCCCACAAACAAAAGCATAAAGCTCAAGGATATTTCATCTAGCTTCAAACCAACATCAACCGTAATTCTTTCGCTTTCAAACCAGCTAAACAACGAACCCGTTATTGCGGCAGGTGAAGTATCCTCAAATCCAACCAAAACAACAGTTATTAAAATACTAACGGCAAGGGTTAGTGCAGAAAAAACAAAGCTAACGACTGCGGCGACCTGACCATGGGTTTTTATTTTCTTATTCCCCGCAACAACCGATAAAATCAGGTTCACAACGCAAGAGAACAATGGCAAGGCCACAACAAGCCAGACAATCACCTGCAAGGAAATATATCTAAAAATTAATTCTAGCATTTCCTCTTTTCACCTATAGTGGAGTAAATCAATACAAATAAAATGACGGCAATAAATATCAACACTACCCCTATAATTTCCCCATAGTAATCAACCTTGGATAAGGACCATGTGGCTAGCATCAAAACCAGTCCAGATACGGCAATTTTTATTGCAAAGATCCTTGATAGGGCACTGTCTTTTACAATAATGGCAATAAGCGAAATTGCGAAAAGAAATACTCCGGTAAATAAAAAATATTTATGATAAATCGCTATCATTTTTTTTCCTCAACGCCAAAGAAATTGTCCAAATCAACACAACAATCGCCACTCCCCCTAAAATAGAATATTCATCCCAGACCTTACCTAAGACACCAAAGGAAAGCATGGCCTGCTCTGACTCTGCCGCGGTTTCTATATTAACACCAAAGATAACAAATATCGCAGCAAGGCATACTATCAAAACTCCAGAAACTATCTTGTCGAAATTTATAGAGATCTCCCTTTTTTCTTGATATTTAACCCTTCGAAAAAATAAAAAAGGAAGCGAAATTATACTCAATAAAAGATATGCCCCAAAAAGAACCCAGGCCCCTAGAAAGTAAAGCATCGCAGCTATAATGAGAACGAAGGATATATAAAAACCAAATATTAATCGCTTTTTATTAAAAAACAGAGTGGCTCCCCCAAAAATCATAACGAGAATGCAGGCCACAATTTGGACCAACTGTATGGTGTGGATATTTTCCATTCCCCCTCAAAATTGAAAAGCATATGATGGGAGTGGTGGAAAATACGTTTTGTTGACTCTTGTGTCATTCTGAGTCCGCC
>CAZHVX010000122.1:2313-6955 GCA_964536295.1 uncultured Pseudomonadota bacterium | reverse complement strand
GGGATCCTTCACTACGTTCAGGATGACATTACAGTTTTATCAAACGATGAAAATGCACAAACTATGAACTACGGTTTTAAAAATAGCTTAATAAATATCGCGCGTCCGGTTTTAGGACCACTATCCAGGTGGCTAGGCAGGGATGCCGAGATATCCTTAGGCGCTGCAGAGGATGTTGATATCTACGCAGCATCCATGCTTGAAGATTTTAACTGGCTGCACAACCTCATCCTAAACGGATTTTTTAAACAAATTAAAATCGAGCATGACGCAATTGACCGACTTCACGAAGTCTCTAAAAAAGGCACAATCGTTTATGTAAATTATAGAGTTGGGCAACTTGACTTTAATTATTTCAACTTCCTCTACCTCACAACCGGCCTGCCTTTGGCAAGGTACAACGATGCCATAACGCTTCGCCGTTGGATGAAGTGGAAGGATTGGAAAAAGGTCCAAGCCACCAGATATAAACACTACTATGAAATTGGCCCGCTCCCAAATGCGTCCATGGGTGGACATATTTATAAATTGATCAACAAGGGAGAAAGCATACTTCTATCCCTTGGACAAATCAGTCCACTTGAATATCCAAATCCGGATGGCTCTTCACTTGTTGGATTAATTAAGGCCGCCAAGGAAAGCCCCAAACCGGTTTACGTTGTGCCGCAGCAATTCATCTGGGATAAACGCCCCGGCAAGGCGCGCAAGACGCTAATTGATATCCTCTTCGGTGAAAGGATCGATCCCGGAACCCTTCGTAGGATGATTATGTTCTGGCGAAACTACAGAAGCCGCGCCAACGTTCGCATCAGCCATGAAATTGATCTAAAGGAATTCATCGCAGAGCGTGAGGGTAAAAACGTTTTAACGATAGCGGACGAGCTACACCAAAAATTGCAGGACGTCTTGAAGATCGAACGCGAGGTCATCACGGGCCCCCTTCTAAAACCCAGAAGCTGGATCATTGAAGAGGTCATGGAGGATCCGCAATTGCGGGATACGATATATCGCATCTCCGCCGAAAAAAATAAAAATTCCTCTGATGTAAAACAGCTGGCGCACAGATATATCAAAGAAATTGCAGCGGATATTAAATATAGCTATATTGAATTTGGTAACTGGATACTAAATTGGTTCTTTAACACTCTGTTTGATAATTTCATCATCGATGAAGAGGGATTGAAACAGGTAAAGGCCGCCGCGGCACGATCCCCTATCGTTTTTGTACCCAATCACAGGTCGCACATAGATTATCTTCTAATGTCGTATATTCTATACAAAAACAATATCACCGTTCCGCACGTTGCATCTGGTATAAATCTCGCATTTTTTCCACTGGGACATTTCTTTCGCAAATGCGGCGCATATTTTTTGAGAAGAAGCTTCGAGGGCAATATGCTCTACAAGGCGGTTTTTTCAACATACATCAAGATTCTGGTTCAGGAAGGCTATCCTCAGGAGTTTTTCATCGAGGGTGGCAGGTCAAGGACAGGTAAGTTGTTAAACCCCAGACTAGGCATGATCTCGATGATTACAAAGGCTATCATGGATGGTGCCGCTGCCGATCTGACCTTTATCCCCGTCAGCATCTGCTACGATCGTGTAATCGAACAGAAGAGCTATAAGGCAGAGCTTATGGGGGATAAAAAGAAGAATGAAAAGACAAAGGATCTCTTCAGGCTTCATAAGTATCTTAAGGGACGTTATGGACAGATCTATGTAAACTTTGGGAAACCGATCTCCGTCAAAAGCGAGCTGGACGCAAACCCGGATATCGCCGGAGAGGATCTTAAAAACACCTCCGTTCTAAATCTGGCAAATAACATCATGCATAGTCTTAATAAGAACGCGGTCGTCACCCCAAGCTCACTTATTGCAACATCTATACTCACATATCCTCATCGCGGGATCCTTCGTAAGGATATCTTTGATCGCTGTGGGCTTTTAAGTGATTATCTGGATTACAAAAACGTTTTATTCTCGGGTACGCTTTCACGCGATTATAGGGGCGCCCTATACCGCTCGTTATTGAGTTTAACCCAGGGCAAGGTTGTTACAAAGAACACTGGATTAAGTGACGTGTTTTATTCGGCGGATGATGATCAAAGGATCTCACTTGATTACCACAAAAATACGATAATCCATTACTTCATATCCGCGTCTGTTTTGTCTCACGTCTTGTTGAAAAAAGATTATTTAAAATCAGGATGTTCGGTAGATATTCTTAAAGAAGAATATGAGGGATATCAACGACTCCTCGCAGAGGACTTTAAGTTTGGTTCTACCAAGAGCGTAGAGGAACATGTTGAATCCAACCTTCATTATTTCGTTGATAGGGGATGGCTATCGCAAAATAGCAACATATATAATGTTAATACATCGGCTATCCACAACCTCACCCTACTTAAGGGAATTATTACAAACTATATCGAGTCATATTACGCAGCGCTGGACACCGTTCAAAATATCCCTGTGGATAAACTGGACGAAAAAACGCTAATCAAGGCAATGTTGAAGAATGGTCACAACATATATATGTTGGGGAAAATAAAACACCCAGAGGCAATATCCCAACCCAATTTAAAAAACGCCATTATAATGTTAAGAAGAGAGGATATATTGCAGGAGAGTGAAAAGGATCAATACACCTTCACGGATAAAACCCGCCCCGTTTCAACTCTTAAAGCGTTACTTGAGGAGTTCATCGGAAGTTAACTTCGAAAAAAAAGCACTTAGTTTCTAGGGGATTGTGTGGTTGTTCAAGTAAGCAGATTACACATTTTTTAGGTACTATCGGAGAAGAGCTTGGGTATCTCTCCAAAAAATAAGGGATTTGCCTGCCTATTTTTTCAGCAATCCGCTCTTGTGTTGATTTTTGTAAAATCGAATCCCGATGGCACCCTACTTATCCAAGAGTTATCCACAGGGTGTTCTGATACATCCTTTGCCATTGCGAACGCAATAACAGCGCCATCGACTATAGACTCAGTATGCTCACTGGATTCTTCACTCCGTTCAGAATGACAACACTCTCAGCTAAGCTCTAAGCTCTATATGTTGGAATTGAATTAAGCTTGATTATCCTGATCGCCGTGAGGATTTTCATCCCCACCACTTTGTGGATTGTTTTCAACGGAGGCAATTAATACTTCCCCTTCGTCCCCTACATCGCTATCATGATTATCTAAGAGCCCCGCCATCTTCTTTTGAACGTCGGTTGGCAGAAAGAACATCCCCATACGCATGGCATACTCAGCCAATAGCGCAGGATCGTTATTTTCAGCTTCCTCGACTAAAGCAAATGGAAAGATGGCCGCAGAGGAGGCCCTTTCTCTTACCGATCTAATTATCTGATTAAAACTTACTGAGCCGCCCTTTTTTGGTGTTTTCTTTATATCACCTTTAGATCCTTTATCAACGCCCACTGATTCAACAACCTTGACTACAGGGGCCGATTTTGGCGCACCTAAAATTTCACTGGTATTTGAAGTGGTCTGCACATTATTAGCGCCAGCCACAGCGATATTTTTAATTATTGCTTCCTGGGTTTTACCATTTAGACATTCAGCAACGATCTTTGCAAGTTCACCCTGTGCAACTTTTGGATCCGATGATCTTAACAAAGCAAGCCTTTCTCCAGTAACTTCAACCTTTATCTCTTTAGCCGAACCGGAGATCCCATCGGGAAGACATATAGTGATAACATTTTCTTTTTCACCGCCAACCTTGGTAAAAAAGGCCTTAATGCCACTAATTATCTGACTCTCTATACATGCGGGTTCTGCAACTACTGCAATAACATCCATTGACATTGATTTGGCTTTGGCTGTACCTGAAGCGCCAGTACTCCAATCAACCAGAGATGAAATGAATTTCTGAAAACTGAAACCTTCGGCCTTCGAAGCGCCCTGGGATCCCCCTTCTTTGCCATCTAGTTTGGCCACTGCTGCATTGGGGGAAACCTTCGCTCCATCGCTACCTACTGTTTTCTCAACGGGCTTATAAACCTCTTTGGCACCATCAGCCATCTGCTGAGCGGGCTCTTTGAATTCTATTTGATTATCTTCATTGATAACAAGTTTACAGGGCTGTGTTTCAGATTCATCGATTAACGCCAACATCTCTTCATTGGATTTTACAACAGTGATCGGATAACCTGCATACTCCGGCGGAAGCTGACCATCGATCAAGGCAATTGATTGTTTGTTTACAAGATCGACCGCATCAATTATCTCACCATTGTCATTTTCTTGAACAGCAATAAAGTGCTTGAGCATTTCTACTTCAAATGACATCCCCTTTGAATTAACAGAGGCCTTTATACAACCCGACAAAAAATTATTATTTTTTATAGTGTCAATGCTTGTCCCAAGTTTTGCGACCTGAAAATAAATCGGTTTGCATATGGCATTAATGGAAGCGATTTCTTCTTTAAAAGCATCCAGTGGTAACGACACCTCGTTCCCAAGATCGTACACACCAACAACTTCATTGTTGTCATTCACGACAAAGCTGATCATCTCACCACTCAGTGGATCGAATATTTTGATGTCTTTTACGTCGGTCATAGTTATACCTAAAATACACTCCTATCTAATTATATTATCGGATGCAAGCACTTTAAAGTTGCTAATTACTTTTT
>CAZHVX010000122.1:0-2213 GCA_964536295.1 uncultured Pseudomonadota bacterium | reverse complement strand
TCCTATCTAATTATATTATCGGATGCAAGCACTTTAAAGTTGCTAATTACTTTTTATCCGATTTTTACTTAAATATCAAGGAGTTAGGAGCTGATACATCCTTTGTCATCCTGAGGCGCTAGCCGAAGGATCCAGCGTGAGCACTCTGGATTCTTCGCCTTCAGCTCAGAATGACAAAAAGTGCCACTTGGTGGGCGGGAGAAGATTCAATCCCGATATTTATCGGGAAACTCCTCACTCCCGATTTGATGTAATTTTTGCCACTTGGTGGGCAGAAGGGGAGTCGAACCCCTATCCGCAAACGCGGACTAGCTCCTGAGGCTAGCCCCGGTTTGGCATCACTTTTTGGCGCCTATGTGCGAGGGAGGGGATTTGAACCCCTATGGGATCGCTCCCACTAGCTCCTGAGGCTAGCGTGTCTACCAATTCCACCACCCTCGCAAAACCAAACTGATGCCAAAAAGTGATTCGCCAAACCGAGGATCCTCGACACCGCAGATGATTTTTTCTTTCTGAAAAAATCATGCGGGTGTCGGGACGTGTCTACCCCCGCCTACGCTGAAGCTTCGGCGGGTTACGATCTTCTAAGCCTTGCGTTTCATATCCATGACCCGCAAGGCTAAGAATCTCGTAAAATTCCACCACCCGCCCTGATTTGCAAAGAATACCGGCTACTACCACTAATCTTTTTATTAATCAATTATAAATAACAAACCTTCCTAAAAAAGGGGTCCCCTTTTTTAGGAAGGTTTGGTTTACACTGTAATCAATTATATCAATTGTTTTAAGCTCTCTTCTACTGGGATTAGTTTAATCGTTTCGGAAAAAAGTTTGTTCAGTTCCTTTACAAGTTGTTTAATCTTCCCCGACCTCATATTTTTTGATTCGATATTACATGTAAGACTTATCTTTTTTGTTCTGCCATCTCTTTTCTGTATGATACTGATAGCGCTTGTTCCCTTGGTCAATCCGGTTACCAGAGTTTTTTCAGATTCAGCGTAAAATTTATCAACGGTTGCAGATAACTGCAAAAGATCTTCACTTGTGTTTTTCACAAACACCACACCGCACCTTTCAAATGTGGATTTAAGGGCATCGCCAAAATCGTTAACGAAACCGCGCTTGGATTTTACATAAATAGGCTCATTGGATTTGTGTTTCTGCACACCTAGATATTCGCCCTGTCTCTCATCTTTTACCCCTCTCCAAACCGCTTTAACGCCCTTCCAAATTGGTTGCGCGCAAACCTCTGAGATTGCTTCGACAGGAAGAGTTAGCGTCACCTCTTCTGCTGCAGCCATAAGCTGTAAATGCAGACCACCGATCAGTATAACAAACAGTAATATTACTATCTTTTTCATAATCCCCCCTAACATTGTTATTATTTTTAGGATGAACGGTTGCGTAAGCTAGCACATTATCAAAAGACATACAAGACCAAGCCACGTTATTGACAATATGCGCAACTATTGCTCTATTGAGATACGATAATATACAATATTGAGTAAGTTTATGAAAAAACTATTAATACTTTTTATCGTCCTGCAAATTACATTGGTGCCCACCCTCTTTGCCGATTCGGGGGAATTTCCAAGGGAAAAGTCTATGGCGGTTGCGTGGACACTATCACTATTACCAATCAACGCACCGGCTTTTTTCTACGCAAATCAACCGATCAAGGGAGCCATAGTCACACCGCTACAACTAGCCGGTGTTGGATTATCTATTTACGGTTTGATTAGCCTCATTAATTTTTGGGGAGAAACTATGGCCGAATCAGTTGTTGCTGGAGTCGGAGTAGATACAAATACAGACGATAACCTCTCAACCTTTGGTGCCATCTCAATCATTACAGGCCCGATACTATATTGGGGAACATGGATCTACAGCGTAATCAGGGCCCCTAAAGATACGCGCGAATACAATGATTTTATTAGAGCCGGTGAAGTATCAATAACCCCCACCTTTTCCTTCGACGATAAATCTGTTTACGCTGGAATTAATGTAAGATTTTAAAACAGCTTTATGTCATTCCTGCCCCCGCGTTCGCGAGGGTAAACTCCGGCAGGAATCCAGAAATTGTCAGAAAGACTGGATCCCCTTCGCGAGGATGACGGATAAAGAATTTTTCTGAGGATTCCTTATATTACCACACATCATCGAGTAGGTGAGGGGCTCACGCCCCTCGACCTCTCACACCACCTGGCATACGG
>CAZHVX010000121.1:0-6962 GCA_964536295.1 uncultured Pseudomonadota bacterium | reverse complement strand
CCTTTTGTTTTCAATGGGTTACGGTATTCACTTCAAAAACCTGAGTAGTTACACTGGCATACGAATTGCTTTAGTTCCCTGGCAAGAGGTTGCACGTTTGAGGTCACAAAATGTGACCTCAAACAAAGCCAGAGGGGGACGACGCTACAGCCCATACGTCTTCACAGAACAAGGCATAGCAATGCTTTCCAGCGTTTTAAATAGTGAGAGAGCTATTCAAGTTAACATTGAAATCATGCGAGCATTTGTAAAGTTACGCAAAACGATATCATCCTACAAAGCTCTGGCGGAAAAGATTGCCAAAATTGAAAAGAAATATGACACACAATTTAAAGCGGTTTTTGATGCCATATTTAAACTCATGGAACCACCGGAAGGACCAAAACGGCCGATTGGATTTGGAGCCAAACACGATTAGCTACAGTAACTTTTTTGGTGGTCATGTGTTTTAATAAATGTTACTCATTCGAAAATGAATCCCAAAATTATCCATTCAGATGATGCAATCGTTGTGGTCGAAAAACCGGCAGGAATGCCTTCGTGCCATAGAAGCGCAAATTCACAGGAGGACGGTACCCTAGAAGGGTGGCTCCATAAAAAATTTCCAGGCGCAAAACTCGTTCACAGACTTGACAATGAAACATCGGGTTTGATGGTGGCCGTTAAAGATCCCGGTCTTTACAAAAAAATGCGCGCCATATGGAAAACATCTGAGGTAATAAAAAAATACACAGCACTTGTAATTGGAACAATTGTACAAGATGGAGAAATTGATACACCCATAGCACATCATCCGCAAAAAAAGAAAAAAATGCAGGTTGGAGGAGATGGGGCACGCCCCGCATCCACAAGATTCACGATAGTAAAACACCTTGAAAACTACACACTGGTCGAAGTTGAAATTACCACGGGAGTCAGGCATCAGATAAGGGCACATCTGGCATCTATCGGCCATCCAATAGCGGGAGACAAGATCTATCGCAAAATCAGGCATAGGGAGATGGATACCCTTGAGCTTAATCGACACTTTTTGCATCTAAGCTACCTTGAATTCAAACACCCATTCGATAAGAAAATATGTAAGTTTCACTCAGAAATTCCAAAGGAATTCCAAAACCTCATAAACACGCATCTGGAACCTTATATATAGCATCCACTATCAAAGTTCCTTTACAATGCCAAGGCCATTTGATAAGCACCTTGTATGTCTGAAACAGAAGCAACTCAATCAACCCGTTCGGCTTCCCAGCCTGAAGGCCTGGATACGCTCAGGGTTGATGCTGAACAGCGTTTTAAACCGCACCCCGAAGGGCGCGGTTTGGCATGTGTCGAAGCATCAAATCTAACACCCATGCTGCGGCAATATCTGCAGATAAAGGAGGAACATAAGGATACAATTCTTTTGTTCCGGCTGGGGGATTTCTATGAGATGTTTTTTGAGGATGCCGAGATAGCTTCGAAGCTCTTAGGAATCACACTAACCGCACGCAATAAAAAGAATGACAATCCGGTTCCACTCTGCGGAGTACCATATCACTCGGTGCAGCCTTACATTGCAAAGCTTCTGGCGAATGGCAAGAAGGTTGCTATTTGTGACCAAGTTGAGGATCCAAAAACAGCCAAGGGCGTTGTAAAAAGAGAGGTTACTCGAATCATCACACCAGGTGTTATTTTGGATACCGATAATCTAACAGCGGGGCAAAATAATTTTCTAGCTGCAATCTCCAAAAAAGATAGCCAATATGGGTTGGCCTATATCGATATTTCAACGGGGGATTTTAAGACGACCGAGTTTGATAGTCTGGCCGCATTAAATTCTGAACTTGTTAAGATTGAGGCGAAGGAAGTGTTGGTTCCAAGATCAATGTGTTATTATAGTAATGGCACTACATCGTGTCATTGCGAGCGCAGCGAAGCAATCTCCAACGGACAATTGAGCACAGGAGATCCCCGCCTGCCTCGCCTTGCGGCATCGCATGGCGGGCAGGGCCACGTCCCCGGCACCGTACGGTGCACGGGTCCTCGCGATGACAAACTTTCTTTTCCAGCTGACATGCTAATAACTCCACTTGACGATACTCGTTTCGATCCCGATCAAGTTAAGGACATGCATGGTGCAACTGATACCGCAAATGACTGTCCCCAGGCGCTACCAGCTGCCGGCGCAATATGGCACTATTTAAATTACACGATCAAAGATAACATATCTCACATTAAAGAAATAACACCATACAAACTGAATCAATTCATGACGATTGATGAGACAACAAAGCGCAACCTTGAACTGTCTCATACGATGATGAATCATTCACGCTACGGATCACTCATCTGGCTGCTGGATAAGACAAATACTGCGATGGGCGCCAGACGCCTAAGGCAATGGATGCACTATCCACTCTTAGATCCGGCAGAGATCAACGAACGTCTTGATGCTGTTGCAACAATAAAGGATGATTTCAACCTGTCATCAACACTACCTGAACTTCTGAAAAAAGTTTACGATCTCGAAAGAATAAATGCCAAGATCGTTACTGGAAATGCAAACGGCCGCGACCTTGTTGCGTTGAAAGATTCATTACGCATACTTCCAAAATTAAAGACACTTTTAAATGATCAAAAGAATCATCTTGCTAAGATCGCTGCAGATATTGACACAGCAGTAGATCTGGCTGATCAAATCGAGGCACACATTGTCGACAATCCGCCAATAAGTGTACGTGATGGTTATTTAATTAACGAAGGGATCTCCAAAGAGTTGGATGAACTTCGCGGTATTTCACGTCATGGTAAGGAGTTTATCGCAAGCCTGGAAAACAAAGAACGTTCGGCCACCGGAATAAATTCCCTGAAGATAAAATATAACAAAGTTTTTGGATATTACATCGAGGTTACTCACACACATAAGGATAAGGTTCCGGATTATTACATACGCAAACAAACCCTCGTTAACGCGGAAAGATACATTACACCTGAGTTGAAGGAGTATGAGGAAAAGGTTCTGGGCGCCGAAGAAAAGATAAAAAATATCGAATATGAACTTTTTACAGAACTTCGTAGAAGCATAGCAAGCAACTCAGCGCGTATTACACAAAGCGCAAATCAGCTTGCAATCTTAGATGCGCTTACATCGCTTGCGCTCATTGCAAATGACTATAATTATATAAAACCTATCGTTAACGATGGCAATACAATAGATGTAAAGGATGGACGTCATCCAATCGTAGAGAGGATAAATCCACTTGAGCGTTTTGTCCCAAATGACGTATTCATGGATAACAGCGCCGATCAGTTTCTTATCATCACCGGTCCAAATATGGCCGGCAAATCAACTGTCATGCGTCAGGTTGCCTTGATTGTTTTGATGGCACAGATGGGATCATTTGTTCCTGCAAAGTCAGCTACAATCGGAGTTGTTGATAGAATCTTCACACGTGTTGGAGCATCCGATGCGCTGATTCAGGGCCAGTCGACCTTCATGGTTGAGATGATAGAAACGGCGCGCATATTAAAAGAAGCAACACAGAAAAGTTTGATTCTTATAGATGAGATAGGACGTGGAACATCAACATTTGACGGTGTTTCCATCGCATGGGCGGTTGCAGAATATCTCCATGATCACATAAAGGCGAAAACTTTATTTGCCACGCATTATCATGAAATGACGGATCTTAAATTAACAAAGGATGGTATAAAAAATTACAACATCGCAGTTAAAGAATGGAACGATGAAATTGTTTTCCTCCGCAAACTTGTAATTGGTGCAACATCGAGAAGTTATGGAATCCAGGTGGGGCGCCTTGCCGGACTTCCACAGGAGGTTGTGGATCGCGCAAAGGAAATTTTAGCAAACTTAGAGAAGGGCGAGCTTAACGAAGTAGGACAACCCAAGCTTGCGACTTCATCAAGGGGTGGACAAAGCTTGAAAACAGCAAACGCAGATCAGTTGGGCCTTTTCCATCAAGCTGCGCCATCGGAAATAGTGGAAAAGTTGCAATCAGTTGATACATCTGTTATAACGCCAATTGAGGCATTGAATATATTACATGAGCTAAAGCAAAAACTGTAATTAAAACTTTGTTTTTTGACAGGATTAACATGATTTTTACAAATCCGAAATTGGAATACCGAAATTCGAAACAAGCACGAAATTCGAATTTCTAATTTCTTATTTGTTTCGATATTTATATTTCTAATTTCGGATTTTAGTTAATAATCCTGTTAATCATGTCGAGCAAAAATAAAAAAATGACAATAGCTTGGGAAAATACATACAACAAAGACATCGTTAAACGTTTTATAGATACGATCAAAACCGTATTTACAAAACCTGTGCAATTCTTTAATCAACTTCCACCAACCGGCGGCTACAAATGGCCCTTAATATTTGGTGTAATCTGCCAAAGCTTTGGAATCCTCTTAAGCGTAGGTTACCATATAGGCTTCCACAGCATGTCTGCACCGGGATTTTTCATTCCTGGGTGGTTAGCACCATTTGGAATAATCGGAATCATATTCTTTGCCTTATTTGGAATTTTAGGAAGCATATTTGCCGCGATATTTAGTCTGCTCTTTTTTGCTGGGACCTTTCATCTGATGCTTAAAATAGTCGGGGTTCAAACACGTGGCTTTGAGGCAACACTTAGGGTCGTAGCATATTCATCTGCAACCCAACTTATTGCCCTCATACCATTCTTGGGAGTCGTCATCGCAGGGGTCTGGCGGATGATTTTAAATGTTATCGGATTCAAAGAGGTTCACCAAACCACATATGGCAAGATCATCTTTGCAATCCTCTTGCCGATCCTTGTCTGTTGCGGAGGAGGGCTCTTAATCTTCACCATGGTAATGGGGGGAATCTTCGCCGCGGCCATTGGTGGAGCATTCTAATACACCATTTGTTGAATACTTCCTTTTTCCATTACCACAATTCTATCTGCCAATTCGTTCGCTTCTTCAAGATTGTGGGTAACATGAATAGTGGTGGCCCCGGTTCTATCATGTATCTTCCTGAGTCCTCTTCGTAATTTCTTACCCGTTGAACTGTCGAGCGCTGAGAGGGGCTCATCGAGCAGCAGCACCTTTGGTTTGATGGCCAGAGCCCTGGCTAAGGATACCCGCTGTTTTTCCCCTGCGCTTAAGTTTTTTACACTCTTTCTTTTTGACAAATGAGAGATTTCAACCAGATCCATCAATTCTTGTACATCATTCTTGGAAACGAGTTCATCCTTATTTCGAAGACCAAAGGTAATGTTTTTTTCTACCGTTAGATGAGGAAAAAGTTTAAAGTCCTGGGGAACATATCCCACATTTCTTTCTTCTGGTGGTATCCTGATAACATTTTTATCGTTTAGCCACATTTCCCCCTCTTGTGGCAAACAAATACCAGCGATGCTTTTTAGAAATAGTGTTTTTCCACTTCCTGTGGAACCAAGAATCACAAAATATTCCCCCTTTTGAATGTTCATATCTGAGACCGTTAATTTGAATTCTTCTAAATTTAACAAAAGATTTCTGATCTTTATCATAATCTACAGTCTCCAGTTAGTTTTTGCATTGCATACAACATAGATACCGATATACATAATAGAATCAGGATTAAGGCGATGACGCGTGTGACATCAGCTCTCGCCAAACTAAGGAATATAGCTATTGGCAGCGTTTCGGTCTTCATCCTGGTTGCTCCTGCCAGCATGACGGTTGCTCCAAATTCACCGATGGCCCTTGCCCACGCCAAAATCCCGGCTACCATTACGGCATTTTTGCACATTGGCAAAGTGACCCTAAAAAAAGTTTGTAATTTATTATAACCCAACGTTCTGGCTACCTGCTCATACTCAGGATCCAGAGCATCGAATGCGGGTTTTATAACCCTGATTGCCAGGGCGGTAATTATTAAAAGTTGGGCCAGAATTATTCCGGGAACCGCATAGGTAAATTGTACAAAGGTTTCGACTACGGATCCGATCGAGGTCATAAAAAAAATCAACAAAAATGCACCTATGGCCACAGGGGGCAAAACTATAGGTAGATTTAAGGCGGCGTTTATGATGTCTTTTCCTCGAAAATTGAATTTGGAAAGGGCGTAGGCTGTTGGAATAGCAATGATTATGCTGAAAACCGTTGCTATTGTGGCGGTGAGCAGGCTTAATTTAATGGCGAAAAAAGTCTCCTTTGAAAGTAGGGCGGACACTATATCTTCGAACCCGGTGTATAGAAAAACCGCGGCCACAAGAACAACTAAAAAGAAAAACACGATCAAAAGTACAGCCGCCATTGAACCATCGAAGATTCTGTTCATGTTGAATTTCAAATTCGCCTCCTTAACGGATCTCAGAAATTACAGCATTAGGAGCTAATGCACGAGCTTCTTCTTCCGTGGCAAGGTAATTGTATTTCTTAAAGATTTTTTTACCTTCCGAACCAGCCAAATAATCCAGAAACTGTTTAGCTGCTTTTTTATTATTTGTGAACCTTGAAATTGCTCCGGGGACAAAAGCGATCCTGGGTATCTTGTTGGGCTCTATATATACTATTTCGGTGGCCTTGGGATTCCAAAAGTGGAACACCCTCCATCCAATGACGGCGTCTACTGTTTTTAAAACCGGTAGTGCAGCTGTCTTGGAACAGCTTTCTGCATGGACCACAATATTCTTCTCAACATCTTTATAAAGTCCATTATTTTCCAAAAGCCCCACTGCATATTCGCCGACACAAACGGATTGAGGATCGCCTATCCCTATTTTTACCCCGGGTTTTTTAAGGTCCTCCAGGGAATTAATGTTCTTGGGGTTGCCTTTGGGGATTATGATTGCCGGGACAAGATATGCAAGTTTTTTAACCGTATCAGAATACACCACACCATCCTTTATCGCTTTAATCATATAATCCGGAGAACCTGGAATATAAAGGTCCCCCTTTTTAGAGATTTTCAGTTGAGAAAGCATGGTCCCGGATCCGCTAAA
>CAZHVX010000120.1:0-7048 GCA_964536295.1 uncultured Pseudomonadota bacterium | reverse complement strand
CGCGTAAATCAGCGTCCAAATCAGCGTCCAAATCTGCGTCTAATCCACAATCCCAACATCGGCAACAGCGTCAGTAGGTATCCTAGGTTCGTTGCAGCATTTGCCGATCCACCAAATGTACATCCGCATCCGCCGCCATCACCCATTGCATCTGCTTCGACCTGTCTTAGTGCCTTGAGCGTTCTACCCGCACATGCATCACCGATACCGTCACCATCCGAATCCAGCTGATCGGCGTTGCCATCTAATGGACAATTGTCGCGCTCACTTGGGATTCCATCCCAATCAGGGTCCTCTAAATTAGGAATGCACCCTCCGTCATTATCAACATCTAGACGGTATCCAATTGGACAATTTACTAGATCCAGATCAAGTGGAGTTGCAACAGGTATGCAATTACCATCTTCATCCGCTACATACTCCGCACCGGCAATCTTTGGGCAATTATCGATTGGATTGATACAAGCACCTACCACCTCAGCCGTCTCTGGATCTATAGCCTCTGGATCTATAGCCTCTGGATCCCATGTATCATATGGCGCCTCGCAGATAACATGGCAGATACCATTCTCCCATTCTTCTTCTCCATCACAATTATCCTCGCAAACACCATCACCATCCTCCTCGTTCCAGACAAGGCGTTCGAATAGTATACAAATTGATCTATCTAATTTCCCGATTTCATCAACAACACATTCACCTGTCTCACCGTCCCAAACAAGGCCTTTGGTATTTCCACATGTAGCTTCATTAACTTTTTTAATGTCGCCTATTTCACATAGGGTTGTTTCTAGATTCCACACAAGCCCATCGATTTGTTCACAAAAACCCTGAATAACTATTCCAGGATTACTTACTGCACAAGCACCCAGCTCGCCATCCCAGAGCATCCCTTCATAATTTGGGCAATCTTCCTCTGTTAATTCAGAAACCTGCAGTACTATGCAACTCTGAGATTCCTTTTTCCATATTTCACCCAACGGACATGGTGGATGACACTCGCCATTTTCCCAAACATATCCTAAGCCAGGTTCGCCTTCAGTTCCAGTTGTACATTCTACTTGATTACATCCAGAACGATCTTCCTCTGTACAAACTCCATCTAGCCAATCAATAACAGCGTTGATAAACTCACCAGTTGCACTTAGTTCTTCCGAATCAGTTCCGTCACAGGCATCTCCAAAGCCCTCATTATCAGAATTCTCTTGGCCAGTATTTTTTGTCAATGGACAATTATCACAGTCATCACCAACACCATCCTCATCTTCATCTTTCTGTTCAGGGTTAACAACGCTCACACAATTATCGACTTCATCTTTTATCCCGTCTTTATCCTGATCCGTAAGGGTGTTTTCTAGGTCCTCATACGAAACGGCTTCATATTTTAAAACACCATCAGCATCTTCATAAAAATGATAAACATAATTATTTAAATATGTATTAAACCCTTTAACGGTATCAAATTTATATTCACCATCCCCATCTTTATCATATTCTTCCTCCAACGCATCCTTCTTTTCCTTTTTCATTTCTTCCATCTGAACATCTGTCATGTCAATATTCTCATAATAACAGCTACAAAAATCACCATCACCTACGCAGTCACAACACTTGTCGCCATCCATGTGTTGGTTTTTCCCATTACAAGCCGGATTGGCGGTGCATATCCAATCGCCATTATTGTCTTTTTCAGCATCGCGCCATTCATAAACTGCGTTACTGTCCCCTGCTTTTCCACTCGCTAGCGCATAACAATACTTTGAATGATATTTCATATCCATACAATTGAACAGTGTACCAGAAGTCTCACATTTATCGAGAGTTAGGCTATATTGAGTCATGGCATCAATTGCATCATACTCCTGCTGCATATCCACTACTGTTTCAGTTGCATCTCTTTCGTACCCCAAAATCGCAAAATAGTTTTCTTTTAAGGCATTAATTATCGAGGCGTCACCACTTTTGTCCAAACTCCAAAGACCGGCAAAGGATTCAAACTCACAATTATTTATCCAAGAAGAGGCAAATTCCTCCATTTCATCTCCATTTTTGCAAATGTCTTTAAATGGCTCGTACTTTATCTTACCTTCACCCAGATTAACCAATTTAAACAAACGCAAATTTGAATACTGATCATCCAAGCCAACAAGGTACTCATTTGCGGTGCTTTGCAGACTTTTAATAAATTTATTCTCGAGCGGTTTGTCTATGAGATACAAACCTGGATATATTGAATCAAGACCTTTTCCATCATATATTAAGTAATTGGATGATATTTTAAGAAAACCTGCATTCCCATCATTAACCACATTGTTAAGTGCGAAAACGTTTTTGGCAGTTACCTCTACCATGTATTTGTCTGTTTTTTCCAGATCTGTGCCAAAAAATGTATTTTCTTTAATAACAACAAACGTATTTTGTGCATCGTCATCTATGTGAATCGCTGGGAACAAACCATTAAAGATATTCTTTTTAATCTTCACATAAAGCTGATCGCCATCATCGATAGAGTAATACACCTTGGGTTGTTTTCTGTTGTTGTCCAAAAAATTATTTTCTAAAATCTCCAGGTCAGACGACGGAACAACATCTTTTATATAAATATCTGATGCTTCTTCACCATTTTCTTCAAAGGTATTTTCTGTAATCCGTATCTGTGGCATCACTGAATTTTCGCCACCGATATGTATTACATTGCCAGTTGTTTTTGCGCATCCTTTAAAAACATTTTTTTTGATATTTATTTGGGAATTGCCTTTATGAAAAATGGCCGGGCCATTAAAATTTTCAAATATTACATTTTCAAACCTTATATTTTTATATTTAAAAGTTTCTTCAAATTTGAACGCGGGCGCTGCCGTTGGGGAAATTTGAGTTCCAACAATCTTCGTTCCCGTATCGGTGTCGCCCTTTATTACTAGGGTGTGACTGTTATCTAAAAATACATCTCCATTATCTTCTAATTTTAAGGTTTCTAAAAGTTCTATTTCAAGTCCATCTTTGATTGTTATTTCGTGAGCATTATTTACAATAATTCCCTTATCGTTTGTTACGTAACATGCTCCGTGGAGATCTTGTGGAAGACCATTGTCTGCAACTCCCTCATAAACATGTGTGGCATAGTACAAATAATAGCCCAAGGTCCCGGGTTGGGCAGTTGCCGCAACTTTCGGAGAAAAGCCCTTTGTGACAACACATTTTGCCGCTTGGTCGTCCGGAACAGTTATACCAGCAAATGCATTACCGGTAATTACAACCCCCAGGATCAATAGAGTTAAAAATATAATTTTTCTCATAGTTCACCTCTTATTTTAGTAGAGCAGCAAGGTTTGTGCCAAGTTGTAGTAAAAATTATACCAATAATATCAGTATATTACGCCCTGAATTGTTCGCATAATGAGAAAGGCTGGGGCATATAATCACCATTTTGACGGTCTCGAGGCCCTAATATGAACCACTAAGACACAAAGCCACTAAGATTTCTATTAACCATTTAACAATAGAACCATTAAACCATACTGTCGGGGTACACAACACCTTATTCAAACAACTATTATTTAGCTACTATTTTTTAGTTGCTATTTTATCAGCTCGTTCAGCCTCCACTGTAAATAAAATGGAACTGAAATAAGCTCGTATTTTTTATTTTCAAGGGTAACAATTTCTTCACTCAACTCACCAGAATATAGCCTAATCGCCATGTCGTTCGGCGAGGCCAACATGAACCGATGCAATGATCGCAGCCTTCCACTCTTTCCGGATTTTACCTCCACCGGTATCAATCTTCCACCGAACTGAAACAAATAATCGGTTTCGGCCGTTGAGCCTGGGGCGTTCCTATACCAGAAAAACGGGGCTGTTTTTTTATCCAGGTTGGCTGAATAAAAAGTTTGGCCGGCGATTTGTTCTGTAATGGCCCCTCGAAACAAACTGTTCAGATCTTTGACCTGCAACTCATTTTCAGTCAGTCCTAGTTTATGAACGACAAGACCGCTATCGAGAAATAACAACTTTGGAGCAACATTGAAATTCGGCTTTATTGGTAGACTCGTTTCGGAGCTCCCATGAACGCGAGTTATAAGCATGGCGTATTCCAGCAGATCGAACGCGCGCTTCATCTCTCTACTTTTATATCCGCCATTGGCAAAATTTTCGTATTTAATACGTTCACCGACATAATTTGGCGCGAACCGTAAAACATGCCTCAAATATTTGGCCTCGGCCGGCGTACTGTATTTTGCGATATCTTCTTCGAATGATTCAACCAATTCCTCTTTTATCTTTGCCAACGGCTGAAATGTTCGATTCGAAGCATATTTGGCAACAACTTCCGGCATCCCGCCAACAAGGATGTAGTGGTGGAATATATTGATCGCCATCTCGTGAATGACCGGCGATGGAGGAGAAGTTCGTGTCACACCTTTTAGGTGTTGAAGCAATCTATCTTCGCCAATCGCAGAAAGAAATTCATCGAAGGTAACAGGATGAAGATATAAAAAATTTACCCTTCCGACGGGGAACGAAAAACCTTCGCGCTTCATCACGGCTTCAAGTAAGGATCCTGCCGCGATAACGTAAATGTCCGGATAGTCCTCATAAAAATACCGGAGCATTTGTAACGCTTTTTGTGAATTTTGAATCTCATCAATGAAGAGAAGCGTGTTTTTTTCTTTCAGAGCCTTCTTTTTTGCCAGCTCAATGGCGGAAATTATATCCTCCAGATCTCTTCCCTTTTCAAAGAGCTGTTTGTCACCATCTCGTTCAAGATTTAGGTAAATGTAGTTCGGAAATGACTTACTAAACATCTCGACCGCCGCGGTTTTACCCGTTTGACGGGCACCTCTAATGATAAGGGGCTTCCTGTTTTCGGCTGATTTCCATTTGTCCAGCAAATTCAATATGTTACGTTTAAACATGGCTTTAATATGTCATATTTTATAGGCAATGTAAAGCAATGTTTGTAGTAGATAATAGGTTCTTTTGAACCTCAGCGAACCCAGAGCTCTCTGCATCCTCTGCGTTTAAATTCTCTGTGAACTCAGTGTTCTCGGCACTCCCTGTGGTTTAAGAAATTAGTGTTTATGTATAACAATGCGGACACTTTGTAGCTCCGGCCACCCTCACTTTACCATAATAATTTAAAGTTTTGGCTTGAATTTTATGGTTTA
Organism: uncultured Pseudomonadota bacterium; assembly: GCA_964536295.1. GTDB lineage: Bacteria > UBA10199 > UBA10199 > CAZHVX01 > CAZHVX01 > CAZHVX01. The sequence continues at coordinate 1,880 of CAZHVX010000120.1, read as the reverse complement.
ATGGTTATAAGGGTCAACAAAACGTATTTTCCACCACACCCCCTATATAGCGCCTTCTTTTAAAAATCGCCTCAAATTAACGTGCTTGATCCCCTTGTAACTTCCAGTGTCAACAAGTGTATCCATAGAAATAACCGTCTTGGGATAATTATCAGGGATTTCAAGGAGATTTCCAAATTCCCTTTCGCGATTTTCTTCAGTTATAAGATATGCCACCTGAATATATATTTTTTCCCCGGCCTTTTCACATACGAAATCTATTTCTTTTTTATCAAGTTGACCGATCTTTACTTCAAAACCGTCAGCAATTAAATGGTTAAAAACAAGATTTTCCACAATTTTGTTAATATCAAACTGATTATAACGAATAATAGAATGTCTTAGGCCCAAATCTTCAAAATAAAATTTATCATTAATTTCGAAAATTTTCTTCCCCCTAACATCCTGACGCTGGACCTTATAGATAAAAAAAGCGGAACATAAATATGAAAGGTAATCCAAAACAATATTCGGAGAAATATTTATTTTTTGTGATTTTAAAAAATCGCTAATTTTTTTTGCAGATACAAGACTACCAACATTGTCGGCGATATATTCAACGAGCCTCTCAAGGAAAGCAATATTTCGGACATTAAAACGAGCGATGATGTCCTTGAACAGGATGGTATTGTTAACATTCTTAAGGTAGTCATAAACGATCGTATCATCCAGATCTAAGTGAATCAGGTAGGGAAGCCCGCCATATTTGATATATTTCAGAAGCGCGTCGTCGTCGTCCTTTAGACTATGAAATATCAAAAATTCAGAATAAGTAAGACTATTAATTTTAATTTCAATGTAGCGACCGCTTAAATAGGTTGACAGCTCCCCCGACAAAAGATTGGCGTTACTCCCCGTACAATAAATATCATATAGCTCCGATGAATTAAGGCTGCGCAGTGCCTTTTCGAAGTTTTCTATATCCTGAATCTCGTCAATAAAAAGATAATTTTTCCCCCCGGATTTTTTTGTGTTTTCATCAACGTATTTCAAAAGCGTCTTGTGATCGGTTATTTTTTCAAATTCATGTTGTTCCTTATCAATGTAAATAATATTGGCCGACTTGTTTCCATCTCTGATCATGTCCATAACCTGAAAAAACATATAGCTTTTACCAACACGTCTTTGACCAACGATGACCTTGATAATATCCTTATTTATGTAGGGCCTTATTTTTTCTAAATATTTTGGGCGCCTGATACAAGTTTTAATCATACTTAAAACCTCGACGAGAATATAACATACTTTAATCATAATTAAAAGTGTTTTTTTTGGTCAGAGTGCATTGACCAAATTAGCATTATTTCGTTTTTATTAATGATATTATGATGTTGGCGGGGCATATAATCACCATTTTGACGGTCTCAAGGCCCTAATACTACTATATTTCATACCCTTAGTACATGCGATTTTAACCACAAAGTCACTAAGACACTACAGGAACCTCTGAAAAATTGATTATTTCGACATTTAACAATATTGTCATTCTGAGCGGTAGCGAAGAATCCAGTGTTTTAACGCGATGTTAACTGGATCCTTCGCTATCGCTCAGGATGACATGTTCGTTGAAAAATTAGTTTTTCAGAGGTTCCTACACATCTTTCGGTTATTAACGGTTATTGCCTGTTATTACCAATTGTCAACCGTTATGAAATCGGTACCTTTTTCATAACCAATAATAACCGATGTTAACGGACATTAACTGCTATTAACTGAAAATTGGTAACTACTCACGTTTTTGAAGTGCCAATTTTGTTGTCATCGCGAGGCACCGCCTAAGTGTGTAGTGGCCCTGCCTGCCGGCAGGCAGGGATCCCCCGTAATCAAGTGTTTACAGGGGA
>CAZHVX010000119.1:0-7098 GCA_964536295.1 uncultured Pseudomonadota bacterium | reverse complement strand
CCCTACCTTAGCCTATATCCTGTAAAACCTTATCGATAAAATGACACGCAACACAATGATCGTCCCCTCGCTTTTCCATGATAGGGTGAGTGTGCGTACATATTTCTTCCTTATACCTGCACCGTGGATGAAATGGGCACCCATCGGGTGGATGTATCGGCGATGGTACATCCCCTGACAAAATAAGCCTAGTTTTTTTCTTGACCGGGTCCGGAACAGGAACAGCTGAGAGAAGCGCTAGGGTGTATGGATGCACGGCCTTCGATATATCCCTACTATCAAAGGTTTCAACAATCTTTCCAAGATACATAACTGCAATCCTGTGACTTATGTGTTCTACAACCTTGATATCATGCGAGATGAAAAGATAAGAAATCCCAAACTCTTTCTGTAGATCCTGTAGTAGATTAATAATTCCACCCTGGATCGAAACATCAAGTGCGGAAACAGGCTCATCGGCAACTATAAATTTTGGCATAACAGATATTGCCCTTGCGATACCTATCCTTTGCCTTTGTCCTCCACTAAATTCGTGTGGATATTTATTGATGTCCTTCACTTTAAGCCCCACGACCTCTAAAAGTTCCTTAACCCTATTCTCTCTCTCAAACTTGGTGCAAAGATTATGGACAAGGATAGGCTCACCGACGATATCACCAACACACATCCTGGGATTTAGAGATGCAAATGGATCCTGAAATACGATTTGCATCTGGGAACGAAGTCTGCGAAGCTTTTCACCTTTCAAGTTGGTGATATCCTCTCCATCGAAGTAGATACTCCCCTCATCGACCTCGAGCATCTTTAGAGTAAGATACCCCAGCGTACTCTTTCCGCACCCAGATTCACCAACCAGGCCCAAGGTTTCACCTTTTTTAAGATAAAAACTCACATCACTGACGGCATGAACATATTCATTTGTTTTGCTAAACCAACCGCCACCAACGGGAAATCTTTTAACAAGATTCTCCACCTGGATCACGTCTTTTTGTTCATATGAACTTTCTTGTTTTGCCATATAATATTTTACCTGTTAAATAGAAAACACCTGGCATAATGATCGTCTTTGAAAAATAATTCAGGTGATTCCTGCTTGCATTTATCAAAAGCCTCCGAACACCGTTCCTGAAAGGAACAACCCTTCGGCATATTAATCAAATCCGGAACAACACCCGGTATTGTATTAAGTCTTTCGCCATTAGACATTTTTATTAATGGAGGAATAGATTTTAAAAGATTTTGAGTATATGGATGCGATGGAGATGTAAAAAGCTGTCCTGCCTTAGCATGTTCGACCACTTTACCAGCATACATAACCATGATATCATCTGCAACCTCAGCAACAACACCAAAGTCATGGGTAATCATTATTACAGCCATATTTAGTTTTTCCTGAAGCTCCGTAATTAGTTCTAAAATCTGTGCCTGAATCGTCACATCAAGTGCCGTTGTTGGTTCATCTGCTATAAGAATCTCTGGATTGCAAGATAGAGCCATCGCAATCATCACACGCTGACGCATTCCACCACTCAACTGGTGTGGATATTCGTCAACGCGCTTTTCCGGTTCAGGCATCTTAACCAATTTCAACATCTCGATGCTACGTTCGCGAATTGCACGTTTAGACATCTTTTCGTGAATGAGTAAGGCCTCCGCAATTTGATTGCCGATCGTAAAAACCGGATTAAGCGAGGTCATAGGTTCCTGAAAAATCATCGCGATTTTTTTACCCCTGACCTTACGCATCTCTTTATTTGACAATTTAAGAAGATCAACGGGACGTCCGATATCTGTCAGTTGAAAAAACACTTCGCCATCAACTATCTTACCTGGCCGCTGAATCAAACGCATTATCGACAAGGCGGTAATTGATTTTCCACATCCAGATTCACCAACGATGCCAAGGGTTTTTCCCTTTTCCAACGAAAATGAAATTCCGTCCACTGCCTTCAAAACACCGGCGTCGGTAAAAAAGTGTGTTTTTAGGTTTTTAACTTCTAATAGCATAATTACTTTCATCGGTTAGGGTGACGCCGCCCGTATCGCTATTCGGTAAGGGTTACGTCACCGTAGCCGAAAACCGATACCGGCATCGTTACCGTAACCCAACTACGTTCTCAACCTTGGATCGATTGCATCACGCAATCCCTCGCCAACCAAGTTATAGGCGGTTATAGTTATAAAAATCGCAAAACCCGGGAATATTGTCAACCACCAGGCAACGTCCATAAATTCGCGGGATTGCGATAATACATATCCCCAACTGGGAACATGCGGGGGAACCCCAAACCCTAAAAAGCTCAATGATGATTCAACCAATATCGCAGATGCAATCCCAAAAGTGGCACTCACTAAAACTGGAGCAATCGCATTTGGCAATATATGCCTAAATATAATTCGTCTATTTTTCGCACCTGAAATTTGAGAAGCCCTAACATAGTCCTGTTCCCGAAGCCTCAGAAATTCACCACGGATAATTCTTGCTATACCGGTCCATCCGGTTACACCTATTACGATCATAATATTATAAATATTCGGCCCAACAAAGGCTAATATTGTCAAGATCAAGAAAAAGGTTGGAAAACATATCATGATTTCAATAAATCTTGAAATTATCATATCTATCCAACCACCATAATAACCGGCAAGGGCTCCCAAAACAATTCCTATTAACACATAAATACCTACGGCCACAAAACCAACGCTCAGCGAAATCCTGGACCCGTATATCAACCTCGTTAAAATATCCCTCCCCTGCTCATCAGTGCCAAGTAGATGCCCTAACGACGGGCCTTCCAAGACGAGATCCAAATTATATTCATTTGCTGAATAGGGAACCGGTGGCATAAACATCCACACATCCCCCGGCTCTCGACTTATCCTTTTAAAATCCTTACCCTGAAGCTCTGGATAGTATTTTATTATTGGAAAATAAATTTTACTATCTATTTTGCAGATATAAGGCTTATCATTTGCAATTAATGGCGCAAAGATTGCCACACTAAAAAGAATCAGGACAACTATCAATCCAAAAAGAGCCATCTTATTCTTTTTGAACTGACTCCAAACTAAAGCAGAATATTTTTGCGAAACCTTCGCCATATTTAATCTCTTTTTGTCATCGCGAGGTGCCGCAAGGCACCGTGGCGACCCCCTTAGCCCAAGTGTCTAAAGGAGATTGCCACGCTCACTATGTTCGCTCGCAATGACAACACAATAATTATTTCCTCTTTCCAAAGTGGATCCTTGGATCCACCATTGCGTATAAAATATCAGTTATCAATAAACTTATTAATGTTAAGAATGCGGAAATTGAAGCAATCGCCATAACTGTCGGATAGTCACGATTTAAAACCGATTCAAAACCCAACTTTCCCATTCCAGGAATAGAAAAGATCTGCTCAATAATCACACTTCCGCCAAGTAAAGCCGGAAGCAGCGTTCCCATAAGCGTTAGAAGTGGAATTAGGGCATTTCTTAACGCATGTTTAAAAACCACCACCCATTCAGACAAACCCTTGGCATGAGCCGTTCTGATATAATCTTGTTTTATTACCTCCAACATTGATGTTCGTGCAAATCTGGAGAGGAATGCAAAGCCGCCATATGTTAGGCAAACAACTGGTAGCACTAAATGCCAAGCAACATTGCCAAACCAGCCAACCCAGGATAGATTCTCTGCACCTTCTGATACAAATCCCGCTATTGGAAATAAATTCAAGTAATCACCACCACCGAAATAAACGATCAACATTGTGGCAACCCAAAACGATGGAAGTGAATATAAAATGAATAAGAAAACCATCGTAATTTTGTCAATAATGCTATTGGGTCTAACCGCCGAAAAAACACCAGTTGGCACCGAAACAAGATATATTACAATGATTGTCAAAATATTTAATGTTAGTGTAATAGGTAAAGCATCACCGATCTTTGAAAGTACCGGCCTGTGATCCACGTAGGATTCTCCGAAATCGAATTTCAGGACACGCTTGACCCAAAGTCCGTATTGCACATATAGAGGTTTGTCTAGACCGTACATCTCACGTGTTTGCTGTATTATCTGCTGTGACGCCTGAAGGTTCCCAATCCCCACACCCGACGACTGGGCCTTTAGCGTTATTGGATCACCGGGCGCAAGTTGGATTATAAAAAACGTCATGAGAGTTATCCCCAAAAACGTTGGGATGATCATTAAAATTCTTTTGATCAGAAAAGTCTTCATTAAAGCTCCCACTCAATTGACCTTAATCCCCTTTTATAGACTCGAACATTCTTAAAACGTTTATCAACCGCAACCAAAGAGGCTGGGGTAAATAAAAATGTATAGGGTTGCTCATCATGGATAATTCTAAATGCGCGTTGATTCATTTGCTTGCGCTTTAAAGCATTAAATTCTTTTCTGGCCTCAACCAGCAATCTATCAACCTCAGAATTTTTAAAAGCAACATGATTTGAACCGCCTTCAATTTGTGATGAGTGCCAGATTTGATACGGATCAGCATTTGGGTTAGATGACCAACCACTTGCCATTGCATCAAAATTTCTTTCATTAATCTTTGACAGATATGCAGCCCCCTCCATCTGCTGAATAGTCATCTCGATCCCTACCTTGAGCATATTCTCACGCATCATCGTAAAAAGCTGAAAAAAAGTACCACTCCCCCCCGCGGTAACAAATGTAAATTTAAAGGGTTTTCCGCCATTATCACGAATACCATCCCCGTCGGTATCTATCCATCCCGCCTCATCAAGTAATTTCTTCGCCTTTTCAATATCAAACTCAAATGGCAAAACACTCCGGTCATAACCCTCGCTCTGATATCCAAAGGGTCCCGTCAAAACAATCGCCTGGTCAAACATCAGTTTTTGTTTTACTTCCTGACGATTGATCAGATGAGTCATCGCCCGCCTTACCCTCTTATCTTTGAAATAAATACTATTGTTGTTCCAACCAATATAATAATAAACATCTAAAAAATATCTATGTTTATTAAATCTCTCTGCAAATTTTTCTGTGTTGATTTGCTTAACCCACTGAATAGGCCTTAAGCCCATCATATCAACTTCACCTTTTTTTAGAAGTTGTAGCGATGCGGTTGAATCAGAGATGTTTTTAAAAAGAATCTTTTTTATAGCAGGTTTTTTCCGCCAATAATTTTCATTTCTAGCCAGAACAATATGACGTCCCGTTTTCCACTCTACGAACTTATAGGGCCCGGTTCCTATGGGCCTTCTAGCGGCCTCGTGTTTATTAAAATCCGTTCCATCATCAAATATATGTTTTGGAACGATTGGAATACGCGCAACAAAGAGTATTGCTCGAAAGTCAGGTTCACTATAAACAAATTGTATCTTAAATTTTCCGAGCTTGATTACCTTTTTCACGGGGATATAATCCACCTTCAGTGGCCCACAATCCACCTTTGGGTCCTTGATCCTTTCAAAGGAATAAATTACATCATCTGCCGTAAATTGTTCACCATCGTGCCATTTTACATCTTCACGCAGATATAATGTATAACGCAATTTATTCCGGGATACCTCCCACTTATATGCGAGCAATGGTACCGGCTGATCGGTATCGAGGTTCAGATCCAATAAAAAATCATTTACGTACCGAATGACCGCATGTTCTGTTGTATTGGTCATTGTAATGGGATTTAATGTGTTTGGATTGTCTTCAAGTGGAACAATCAAGGTTTGAGGATCCTTTGGAACCTTAAACTGGCAGGAGACCAGCAAAGCTAGTAAAAAAAATAGTGATATTTTTTTGAATAATTTTCCCATTCCCCCAAATCCTTAGTGATTTCCTATTTTTAACACACCCAGGCGTGCTGGTAAACCAGATTCTTTTGACGCAGGGTGGCTATATCCTAACGCAGCGTACCTAGCTAAAATCTCGCACATCTGTACAATCACGCCTTACCCGATGAGGAAAAATATCTAGATGATAGAGATGGAGGCAATTTATGGCACTAAATGCAGTATTTGGAACAACCACGGACAATTTCTTTATGATCGGACTTGAAGGGGGAAATAATCCAAGGATTATTCCTCAGGTACCAACGGAAAAGGATCTACAAAATGCACACACAAGGCTAACAGAGTTAGAAAAACCCCTTTTTCTGAAACTGGGTGGTATCTTTGTTGATTGCAAAGCAATACTGACAATGGTTATAAACGATACATTCAAGAATTTAAGTAAGGATGGGCTTCGGGATAAATGCAAAATCCTGAAAAAGATCGGAAAAGAAATCAAAAAGGGAAAACCAATACCAAAGGAAATTGTAGAACTCTACAAAACCAACCGAGTGGCCCTTCAAAACAATCTGATTAGTTTCATAAATTCAAAAAAGGCGGGCTACGGCGAGAAGATGATTGGCATCCTCCCCTTGGATCCAAAAGATGGGTTAGAACTCCTCTGCAAAAAGGCCAGCCAGGCCCTGTTTTGGGGCGTTGTCTGAGGGCTTGCATGTATAGGCTGTATCTGCTATAGGGACGCTCAATAATTATGGAGGAATAATGAGCGTTATAGCACAAAGTGAATTAAGAAAATTGCTAAGCAACAATACGATAAAGATTGAACCTGCACCATTGGATGAACAAATTGGCCCGGGATCGGTTGATCTCCATGTTGGAAACCAGTTCATAGTTTATAAAAAGGCACGTGATATTCTTCATGTCTTGGATGATACAGATTTTGAGGATATAACTGAACATGTTGAGGTAAAAAATCACTTCGTCTTAATGCCGGGGGAATCCGTCCTTGCCTTAACAAAAGAAAAGATTACCCTTCCAAATAATATCTGTGGCCGCCTAGAGGGACGAAGCCGCTTTGCACGGTTGGGATTACTTGTTCATATTACAGCGAGCTTTATGCAACCTGGGATCAGCAACCATCAGGTTCTTGAAATGTATAATGCGAGTCCATATCCACTGGCGATCCATCCCGGTACCAGGATATGCCAATTCATCTTTGAATACTGCGAAGGTACGGGTGAATATAAGGGAAGATTTATTGATCAATGATTTTGCTTATGAATATGAAAAATTTAAAGATAACATTAGTAGAGATTGCATCCACTGAGGATGGGC
>CAZHVX010000118.1:0-7142 GCA_964536295.1 uncultured Pseudomonadota bacterium | reverse complement strand
TTATTACCATCCCTGCGTCTTCGCATCTCAACCGACTGCGGGTTTAAAAACACGGCATCCGATGTATATATTAGATAAAAATAATCTTTAACCGCATCGGAAATAGTTGCTTCCGTTACGTCCTGACCATCAAGCGCTTCGGTAACGTAGGTTATTGCATGCTCCTCATCAACAGGTTTGGGCCATACATATTGACTAAACTCAGATATAACAATCATCCTAATAAATTGATCCTTTGGGACAAGTGGTTTTGGTATAGATACTTGAGCTTGGGGAACTTCTCGGACAACGGCGAAGTAATCAAAGATTCTGTCGACAACGCAAAAGCGTTTTTGACCATCTATCTTTTCCATGGAGTAGGATGATACAATCCCCTCTACACATTCTATTGCCGGATTATTATAAAGAAGGTCATCTGCCACGGCGTGGATCGTCTTTTCAAAAACATTTTGCGTAGATTCACTCACATTTCTATTGTGGTTACAAAAAATGGCCTGCAGAACAAGCTTCGCGCCATTAAGCTCAGGGTGATCTGCAATAAATCCAGTCAATTGAGCCGCGCCATCCTCAAGCTGCTCTGGAATTGAATAACGATACCCAGCCATCGGCTGATCTGGAGAAAATATCTTCTCAAAACCTATAAGTTTAGTCTCTATAATCTCAAGTTGACCATTGTCACGTCTGACACGCATATAATCAGGGCTGCGATACTCGCGCCCGGGTTCAAGCTCATATCTTGGAATAAGCACACCCGGTATTACTGTTATCTCTGAATATTCGCCCGAAACTATGTCACTTATCAACCCCGCCATCTCGGCCGTCGATGCGGCCAAGGTCACGCTGGCGGTGCTTAATCTAAGATCCCCGCGTGCAACAACATCCAAAAGGTTTCCCTTCAAAACAACATTATTGGATCTGGCAAGATCAATAATCTGTGCTGTTTCAGAGAGTATACGATCTATAGCTCCCTGGCTCTCGCCTCTCCCCTCTGCATGTGTTCCATAGTTAACGGCCAACACCATCAAAGATTCAAATGCCTCGCCGGTATTTGGAAGCGTGATGAGGATTGTTTTGAGGAATGGTTTGAGATATGGATCGCGAGTCCAATCCAAAATATTCCACAGTGCCAATCTCTTATCTATTCTTTGTGCGGCGTAACCCTTAAAAACCCGGTCATCTGTTCCACTGTACTCCTTTAATATCTTCAAACGCCCATATCCATCTACGACCTCACGTTCGATCCTCTGACACTCCGGGCCATCGACTTGCAATCCAAGGATATCACTTAGCGCATGCGCCACATTTCTTGAGCTTAAATACGGATTATAAACAAAATCCTCGCCATATTTTCCCTCTAACCCGCCGTCTAACAAATCATCCCCGCCCGCCTCGCCTGAGCGAGCTCCGGCTCGCGATGGCGGGCGCGGCCCGCCCGCAACGCCTCGCAAGCTCGGCTTGCGTGGAGGGCGCGGCCCACTCGCGGGATCAATTGGATCGGGTCTGACACCTACAGATTCCCAGTTGCGGGGTTCATATATTTCAAGATGTTCCGTTGGAATGGCGCTTCCCCTATCAGCACACATCTTTACATATGCAACGGAGGATACACGATCGGCCATATATTCAAGTTCGCTAACAAGCCTTGCATGTTGTGCCCTTAGATCGGAATCGACGCCTTCGTTTCGCAATATATCCTCAATATCCGCAATTTCTTCTTGAACAATTATGAATTCGTTTGCGTATAGTTCATATTGCTCCAACAATTCTTTGACATTGTGAATATTGCGGCTGTTATTTTTTAACTCAACTAACCATCCTTCCACTCCAAACAGCGCATCCTGGGCATCGAAGAGATGAAATCTAAGATCGGCGGTCAATCCATCTTTTATTTTTTGATATTCCCCCTCAAAACCATCCACGTTTTCAAGCCCCGTTTTCAACCACGGCGTTGATTCAACGGTATCAATAAAATCACTTAGGACCCTTACCTTATCGAGTTTGGATGTGTTATGTTCGGATTGATAAATCGCCGGAACAAGCCTTAATAATGTTAAGTAGAAATCATTATATTCTTTATTGTCCAGATGGACACGTAGTTGGCTGAACATCCTCATGGCCTGGACCGAGAGTCGCTGTTCTTTTTCACTTCTTGGCCTAACATTAAGATCGTAACCCAAAATTTTTCTGTAAGAATCATTCAACCGCGCCATCACACGATCGATTTCTTTCTGCGGAATCTCATCCCCACCTGCCATGAGCGGATCCGTAGGATCAGTCGTATGGCTGGCAGGATCGATGGGTGTTGTCTTACCTACAAGTCCTTTCCATACGCTTTCTTGGACGTGATTTGTATCCATCAAATCATCTATTGATTGTAATACCTCTCCAAAGATCTTTTGATGTGCGCGTTTTAGTCTGCCAAAGAATACCTCTGGAGAAAGTGGCCCATCTTTTTGTTTTTCTACAATAGATAGAATGAAATCCAGATCCCGTGCCGCTAAATCAATCTTTAATTCGTCTGTTGCTTCCTCTGGTTCGGCAAAGAAACCTCCCGCCTTTCCCTGCCAAAGCATGATTAAATAGGCAACTCTGTCGCCAACGGGTTCTTCATTTATCGCATCTGCTGCCTTAACAAAGTGGGTGCAGATAATTTTTGTGAGCCTTTGACTTGTTTCTAAATCTAGATTTACACCAAAATCAATAACGGTACTGCCATCGATCTTATTCAAGGTAAATCTATCGCTTCCTCCCCTTGCCTTAAGCTCTAGACCACATTTTTCGAGGATTCCATTAACGACATCCACCCTCCGACGTTGTCCCATCAACGCCCAGGCTATCTGGGGCCACTCATCATCCCCAACTTTTTCAAGTTCCCTGCGATATTGATCCACCGCCATTCTATTGGAAATCAGCCGTCTTAAATATGCCGATCCTTCTTCAAAGGGTTCTTCCAATTCAGGGATACCTTGATTCTCAGCCCTTCTTAATGTTGGATCTACATCATCCCCACTGGCGGGATCGACTCTTTCACTGCAATGTTGTTGATATATTTCAAGCCCCTCAACAATTTTTGGAAATTCACCTTTGAATTTCAGATGCGCATTTAACAATACTTGAAGCCCAGGATTTTCGTTGTAAAGATTTATAAACTTTTTGACATCTCTGATTATTGAGGGGGCAATTAAACCTATCAACATCTGCGCATCACTTGCGTTAACATCTGGATCTAGAGAAATTTGGAGGGCCAGGGCATAAAACACTCCGCCCTTGTTACCGATATAGTTTCTAAGATGGCTTGCAACCCTTGCGTTCTCTCCACCGCTCATCACATCAACCAATTCATCAACCGTTATACTTGTAATATTTTTGAAACTGTTCTCAACCGATGCATCTACAAATAGATTTCTTAAAAGCTCTGGATCGAATGAATCACCATTTGATGGATCAACTTTACCATTATCAAATGGACCTTCTTCTCTTGCAGCATCCAATAAGCTTTCTTTTGGATTTTTTAAAGCACTTTTCCCTGGCAAACCGATGCTAATAGAAGGCGGAATTAAGTGATCAAAGACAGCTAGGATTCTGTTTCCAATAGTTTTTTGTGGCGCTTCCGGCTCCTCCGATTTCCAAAGCAATGGATGTGCTTTCTTCACATTATCGATTGTGGTTGGCTCAAGGATTACCCTTACATTACCAAAAAGCTCCATCTTCTCATTTAAAGCTGTTGTGTCTTTTGCGGAGGCGGCCATGTTTAGGGCTATTATTAAAGCCATCCCCTCTAGTCCTGGCTCTGAAGAGTTTAATTTTTCCCTAACTGCTTCAATATCTCCGTCACACTCCCCTATCATTTCACCTATTTTTTTCTTTGCCTTCCTGGCTTCATCAGCAAAGGAGGTGATGTTTTCTATTTGGAACAGGTCTACGAGGCCTAATTCCATTCCAATATCTCCAAAATCAGGGGTCCTCTCTGCTTCAATGGTGTTATCCATCACCTCAACAAAATCCGAACCCTTATCAACTAATTTCAGAACCTCTCTTGCAACGATTAATGCACCCCTGGTTACTTCAACCCCACTCCATTCATTATTTTCCGCCGTTTTAAGTTGTGTTCTAAAAAACTCTATTACAGGTTCAATATCACCATCGTGCTCTTTCAACATTTCATCAACTTTTTCTTTCAATTCGCGTGCACCCTGATTTAAGAATAGATGTTTATTTAATTCGGCTCTCTGATCTTCATCTAAGCCTTCGCCCTTATATGTCGCAAACATCACAGCGACCTCTCCCGTATTCGAATCATATCTAATCACCGATCTTCCCCTTGATTGCGAAACGGAGTGTGTGAATATTCCATTGCCTTCGCAGAAATATGTGCCATCCGACCTTTTATCCGAGCTATAATCCTCCGCATTTAAAATTGTGCCGATAATGTCAGTTAAACTTGCAACAAGTGATGCCCTTGGCCCGTGGTTGTGATAGAAAGGAAAACCGCCACTAGCCGTAACACCACGTCTTTCGCTTCCCTGTGTTAATATGATTTTTGGAACACCAAAATTGTCAAAAACCACATTGGCGGTTGATTCAAATGGAGCACGTCTATTTGCTGTTAACGAAACAAGTTGATCTGGACTAATCTCTCCCTCTACTTTTATGTATGCTTCAGCTCGTCCATTTCTGTTTCTTAAATCAACGACTCCACTTTCCTTAAAAAATCTCTCAGGATGATATTTTGCTTCGACGTGTTCACCTGCTTCAGGGCGCGGCCCGCCCGCCTCGCCTGAGCGAGCTCCGGCTCGCGATGGCGGGCGCGGTACCCACACCTCGTAAACACCAACGGCAGGAAGTGACACAAAGATTACATCGCCGGAGATCTCAACCCATCCACCAGCTGCCTCAATATTGGCAGTGGTTTTAGCGAGCCATTTTACAAAAGATGATTTGTCGCCCTCTGGGCGATTGTAAACCCTGTATCTGTGCGCCTGTGCACCATCCGAGAACGATGATTCACTTAAATTAAGATCTCCACTCTTTTCAACGGCACCTACAAGTGTCTTTGTCTGCTTGATAGTTGCGCGAAATATCTTTAAATTAAAATCTTCAACTGCAAGTTTATATTGACCCTCTCTATCCTCGGCCTTATTGCCACCCGCTGTTGCAATCATGATTTGTTTTAAGATGCCAACCTGTTTGGCCTTGATTTGTTCGGCCCGAGTCAATACATCAAGGATCTCCTCAACGCTGCTCTTATCACCCAATTTATCGAGTTCTTCCAGACGTTTTGCAACCTCTGCTGCCTCAACATCAAGGGCGTCCAGCTTTTCACCAAAGTATCGCCTTGCCCAGGCACGCCGCGGCTCGGAAAGCTTGGCTGTAATTGGATGCGTCGCTTTATTTGCAAACCTTAGGCCTCCCAAGAAAGCGACTCTATGTGCAAACGATTCTAGAGTTAGTTGTTGTACAAACATCTCTTTGCCCTGATCCCATGATTCAGATGCACCATCGACAAAACCTAATGACGCTTCACTAATTCCAAAACCACCAACCTCCGCACCAAATGCACTTAGGCCCAATCCCTTTTTTTGAAGATAACTCATATTTTTCCAAATATTTGACATCTCCTCAGAGATCATCTCAGCGCTTGCTTCAAGTTTTGGCAGATGCCCTGCAAGCAGAGATTCAATTTTTTCTTTTGCCAACGTTTCAAGTGAGGTAGCAGCCTTCTTGGCAACGCCTGCCTCAACGCCATTAAACAATAAGTGTTGTTCTATCTTCGTTGCGGCGTTGGCGAGGGTTATTCCTTCTTCAGCAACAAGCTTTGATGCAAATTCTGAAACATTCTTACTTGCCGTTTCAAGGAGCGCCGCCTCTACAGTCTTTGCCGCCCTAGCTGCAATTACTTTATTTGCACCGCGCCAGAACCAACCGATTGCAGCGCCTCCACCGGTGATAGCGAGGGTTGTCGTTCCGATTGATTTCGTGTGATACCACGCAGTCTTCAAGATTCCGCCATGGTCATCAAGAAGCGTTCCGTTAAGTCCCTCCTGCATTCCATGATAACCTGTAACAACGAATGCAAGTTTTGTAATGCGCCAAAGCTTTGGAAACTTTGTCATCCATCTTCCGATAGAAACTTCGGCGCTAGTTCCAAATGTAACTTCGCTCAATGCGAACAAAACTGCAGTTTCTAAAACCTCCTTTGGAAGTTCGTACCAGAACCTGTTTCCGATCTCCGAACCCATTTCGTCCAATCGCTCATACGACCTTTCAATATAGGCCATTGTTATCTCAAATCGGTCACGCGCCTGATCTATCTTTCCGGATTCAATAAGTTTTTTGATCGACTCCATCTCACTTACATGCCTATCGATGAACATTCTTTCCTTTGAGCTGGAATCCATTTGAAATTCGCCGCCGTAGTATCTGCCGAATGGCATCAACTCCAGTGGTTTGTCATACTCCTCTAGGAGTGTTTGCACATTTTCGCTTTGCAAATTATTTATATGGGATTCAAGTGTGGATGATAATTCTTCTACCAGCTTTTGATCATTCTCGGTATAGAGAGTCGCGTTTTTGATCTGTTCTTCGTGTTGAAGCGCGGCAATTCTTAGAAAACCAAATGGATTGGCACTCTTTGAAAGGGCATCAACTTCGTTAGACTCTTTTTCAAAGAGATCGACGAGATAGTCATATGGGTCGAGGCGTTTATTGTCATCCTGAACAAAATGAAGCCTGCCTGCCGGCAGGCAGGGATCCAGGTCATCCAGCTGGATTCTTCCTCCGCCGCTGGCGGACTCAGAATGACCGTTATAAAAATATGGATCATCCTTCCAAACCTTGGCAAAATCGTTATCTTCAGCCAGCTCACCATCACAGACTATTTCCGGCGGCATCATGAAAAAGCCGATCATTCTCGGAACTTTACTGCAGTGTGGAAGGTTTTCAGATAGCGCCAAATCAAAACTCGGTTCTAAAATATTTGAATCACCATCGAGATACTTGAAGAAAACCTTAAGCTCCTCGTACATCTCTGGCTCTTGAGCCTGAAGATGTTCCAGGGTTTGACGAATAGCCCTGGCTCCATTTACATATCCAGAATTAATCATATGGTAGAAGGAATCATTCCCCTCGATCAATGATTGAAA
>CAZHVX010000117.1:0-7164 GCA_964536295.1 uncultured Pseudomonadota bacterium | reverse complement strand
CTACATCTCTCTTTCAATCCCCAGAACATTCTTGCTGTAAAACGTTAAACCGCCGGGGACAACTTCTTCAACAGATTTTCCTAGGGTTTGAAGTATTTCACGCACAGCGGCATAGTCGCTATCATAGGCCAATTCAAGGCCAGTAATGCTGTAGGTATCATACAATATCTTTTTTCCCGCCGGACTTCTTGAAAATTTAATTAATGCGCCAATCATTTGGGTTTTAACATTTTCCGGCAAGTTTCTCCTGAATACAATTGGGCCACTTGGTATTTCACCGGTTAATGTGAGTATGCGAAGTTTTTTATTTGCATCTGGATACTTGTCATTTATCAGGTTTCTTGCATCTTCATATTCATTTTTTCCAATGCTATTGTAATAGGAAACTGCGGCGTCAACCTGACCATTATATAACATGTCCATGGCTTGAGCATAGCTTCCGGCGAATATTGTTTTACTGGGTTTTATCTTCTTATCGTGAAACGTTTTCGTTGGAAGCAGATAGCCACTTGTTGAATATGGTGTAGTGAAGGCGACCTTCTTGCCATTCAAATCCCTAACAGAGTTTATATTGCTATTTGTTTGGACAAGTAGGGCACCTTTGTATGTAGCTTGTCTGTCGCCATATAGAACCTTCAAGTTCGCTTCGGCGCCGGACCAATCGTGTGCTAATATGTATCCGAGTGTATTAAGAAGTGCGACATCGGCCTTTTTCTCGCTAATAAAATTAACGATATCTATATAATCTTTTGCAACAACAACTTCTACGGTAAAGCCTGTATCGTTCTCTAAGAAATCCGCCAACACCTCGGCGCTCTCATCCATTATAGTGGACTCCATTCGTGGCATGAGGTAAAATTTGATCGGATTTTTGCCGGACCCCAGATCCTTATTTGTACTATTGCAACCAATAAGAACTGTTGATAGAATTATTAGTGATAATATCCGCTTCATTGAAGCTCCTTTCCGTTGGTTTCTAAATTTAACCCAAGATTAGTAACATTTACGATGCTTGTGGGCAATAAAAAAGAAACATGTTATTTCATGATCTTAGGCGGGTCCTTAAGTAATGAATGTAATAGTTTAATGCAATTTTTAATGTCTCTTTGATGGGCCATACTTATCGTAGAATGTAAATTCCTTACGGGAACGCCAATGATGCTGGCGGGGACGCCTCCACGAGCCGTTTGAATACTTGTTGCTTCTGTAGTTCCAAAGCTGGAGATCTCAAATTGCAGTGGAATCTTGTTCTGTTTGGCAACTTTTTTTATGTGTGTGTTGATTTGTTGGGGCGCAATCATTGCGTCATCCATAACCGTTAGGCAAGGACCTTGTCCTAATGCGACGATATGCCTTTTCTCGGAAGATGCCAATACATCATTCGCTGACGCAACATCTACAACCACGCCCCAATCCGGGGCGACAGTGTATGCAGATGTTTTTGCGCCATATAGGCCGATTTCTTCTTGAACGGTGAAGACATAATAAATTTCAAGGGGGACGTCCTTTGCTTTTTTGATTAATTTACAAAGGATATAGCACCCAACGCGGTCATCCATAGATTTTCCGACTACCTTTTTACCAAAGTTGGTATAACTTGGTTTTTCAAGCTCAACATATGTTCCGATCTCAACACCCTTTTTCTCAAGTTCATTTTTTCTAAGTCCCGTGTCTACGATTAAATCCTCGATAGATGGCAACTCAGAGAGCTCTCCATCATTGCTCATCTCCGCCGTTGTGACTATTCCATAAATCGTTCCCTTGCTAGTAAGAATCTGTACCTTTGCACCAATTAGACTACTTGCCTCAATCCCACCTACGGAGGAGCAAGTTATAAAACCACCCTCCGTTATATTGTTAACCATTAAACCCACCTCATCCATATGGGCGGTGAGCATAACCTTAAAACCCTCGGTTCCTTTTTTGTGGGCGATCAGGTTTCCCATCCGATCAACTTCGATACTATCTACGTAACCCTCGATTTCACGCCGGATGATTTGGCGAACCTCTTCTTCCTGTCCGCTAATCCCAAATGCCGAAATAAGTTCTTCTAATAATTTCATCTACCCCTCCAAATTATTTGAAACAGGATAAACGCAGATTAACACTGATATGTTTTGGGCTGGATTGTCAGTGATAAGAAATTATTCCTGCAAATCCAGTTAAAAGAATTTATAAAAAATCAGCGTTTATCAGCGTTCATCCTGTTTCGTCTAAGGGGGATGATAGCACAAATTATAGGGGTTAACCAACCTACTTTTTATAGGTAGCCAGGAATTTTTCAACCTCTGGGATTCCACCCTGATAAATAAGGTATCCATTGTGTGGCTCGCGTTCGGTTATCTCATTTGCAATTGGGGTTAACATGCGCTTACGCACCTCTTCCAGATTGGTGGTGCTTCCAAGGACCCAGGCCAGCTTCATGTATGCGGCCTCGGGGATCATGTTCGCGCATGGAATTATTCCGAGATCCAGAAGATACCTTCCAACATCATATACGTGCATCTGTACATATCCCCAAATGGTTTGAACCGTCATGCAAACGGCGACACCCTGATCGATAGCTCTCTTAAAGGCCTTGTTCATTTTGCTGTTAACATGCCCCAACCCGGTTCCGGCGATTACAATTCCCTTGTAACCATTATCAACCAATGAATCGACTATATCCGGATGCATATTGGGGTAGTAATAAAGAAGGGTTACCTTATCTTCAAAAACAGCATCAATCTTTACCTTGCGATCTTTGCGCCGTTTTTTGTAATCGGTTTTTAATGGTTGAATGTTTCCGGGCCAAACCATTGCAATTGGAATATCGCCTATCGTTCTAAATGTTGATCTATACGATGAATGCATCTTTCGAACCCGCGTTCCTGGGTGAAGCAAGCCATAGTCATCAGAGGTTGGGCCAAACATGCAGATCATGATCTCCGCGATATCCGAGCTGGCCGCTGTGTAAACTGAATTCAATAGGTTGCGTGCGGCATCAGATGATGGTCTGTCGGATGATCTTTGGGATCCCACAAGTATAATAGGGACCGGGGAATCCTGAACCATGAAAGATAGGATTGATGCGGAGTGATGCATAGTATCTGTGCCATGTGCGATAACTACACCGTCAACGCCCTTTTCAATCTCTTCCCCAATTCTTTTAGCCATGATTTTATATTCATATGAACTCATATTTTCGGAGAAAACACCAAAGAGTTTGTCTGTTTTTAAATTGCAGAGATCGGCAAGCTCCGGAACTGCGCCGTAGAGCTCTCCCGGTGAAAACGCTGGGATAACCGCACCCGTCGTGTAGTCCAGGCGTGAAGCAATTGTTCCACCGGTCCCTAAAAGCGAAACGTAGGGTTTCCCTGGGTCCGTTGGAAAATCTTTTTCAGGAATTTTGTATATTCCCTCGCGGTGTCCAATCTTTTTTATATTCAGGATATTTTTTGCGTTAAGGCCGGTATTGTAACCGGTTGGCATCTTGATAACGATATGTTCATCGTCTTCTGTCTCAGATCTTGGCAATACTAATCCGGTGAAGGGCCCCTTATTGGTTTCGATTTCAACATCGTTCCAGATAGAGATATTAAACTTTTTTAAAAGTTCTAATCCCGGCCCCCTGTAGCCTTTATGTTTATTGTTATTGTCCATGGTTGTAATCGTTTTTTTTTGACAGCCTGCCTGCCGGCAGGGATTAACTGGATTATTTAAGTCAATTTGAGAAATGCTGAGGTGTAAAACACAGAGAAGAAGCTGAGTCCTCTGGGGTCGCTGAGAACCCTCAGCGAACCCAGCGATCTCTGCATGCTCAGAGTTTAACTACTCAGTACTCTCCAAATCCTGTTAATCATGTCGAATAAATTGACTTAGGGGGTTTATATGTGAATAGTGGGATTCTGGCAACCAAAAAGAGATTATCTATAGGAGTCCTTGCGATGCGAAGCCGTCGTAAGATACACGATCCCTGTAACCTTATCGATTTCATAGAAGAAACGCCATTCTCCAATTCGAAATCTCCATGTAGGAGGGGACAAATTTTTGAGTCTTTTTATATGTGGCCCATAAAAGGGATTCTTCTTCAATTGAGGATAGATAATTTCCTGCAATTTATTTTCTATAAGGGCTTCTCTGTGGGGCATAAGTTTAGATATGTCATCCAAAAATTGATTGGTGGCGAAAATTCGATATATTTTCTTAAGCGACGAATTTCCCTTTTTTGTTTTTGGCATCCCCAGAACCTTTCTTCAGGCGTTTAATGAGGTCATCGTTCGCAAGCATTTCGCGCATCTCTTCATCGTCTACAAATTCCATACGCTTGGTATGTTGAACAGCGCTAAATTCAATATAATTAGACAACGAACGCCTTTCAACCTCGGCATGCTTTAGTAAAAGTTCATAGATCTCATCATCCATTCGTAGAGTAACGGTCTTTGCCATAAGTCCTCCCATGCAGCATAAATATTCTATATTATTCATAAAGAATAATCAAGAATAAAAATGAATAATAGTTAATGGAGGAGGTGTTTGGGCTGCAGCACCGGGATATTCAGCCTCTGCCCTGTATTATGGCCCTCGGCCAACTGTCCGTCCTTATCATATTCGCCTTTTTTTAGACATGATTAACCCGCCTACGTCCCGGGGACTTCAGCGAGGCAAGCAGGATTCTTTTTAACTAAAAAAAACATAAAATCCAGTTAATCCTGTCAAAATATTAATATTTTCTAACAATTGCTTTTACTTTTCCGCCAAGGGTTAAGTCATTTTCGGGTTTGATGACCGGATATTTGTCATTGGCCGGGACAAGTTCAATCTGCCCGTTGCGCTTGTAATAATATTTCAGGGTCCATTCGTTATCCACATTGGCAACGACGATATCGCCGTTTTTGATTGGGGCTTCTCTTTCGATAATTACGAGATCCCCCTGATGAATTCCGGCGTCTATCATTGAATCACCGATAACCTTTAGCAAGAAAGTGGCCTCTGGTTTTTCGATAAGGTAATCATCCAGGGTCAGCATGTCGACAAGTTCTTCTTCAGCAGGGGAGGGAAAGCCCGCCTGAATGTACCCTACTAGAGGGGAGCTAAAGTGGGGTAGATTTGGACGGAGCTTTCCCTTTTCATCCTTTGATAGAAGCCCTTCATCTATCAGCTTTTGCACTAATCGAAATGCCGCGTTCTTGGATGCGTATCCGAAGATCTTGGCGATTTCAGAGTAACTTGGTAGGCGATGATTTTCCCTGAAGAAGATCTTAAATTCGGCTATTATGTTATTTAAATTTTTTTTTGTTTTTTTTGACATGATTAACAGGATTTTCTTTTAATTATTAATTAATTCTCGAACCTTTCTTTTATATTGTAAGCTCTTTTTACCAAAGTTTAGTAGTAAGCCAACGTCTAAGTGTGTTGCTGTTAAATAATTTACCAATTGAACTTCATGAATTCTATGTAATTCATTAACGGCTTTTAATTCTATAATAATTTTATTTTCAACGACAATATCAGCAAGATAGGCTCCAATAATTTTTCCATCATATAAAACCTTGATGGGTATTTCACATTCTACCTCTATATTGTTTTTGCCAAGTTCCAGAGCCAGGGCATTGCGATAAACTTTTTCTAGAAATCCACATCCAAGCTTCTTATGTACTTCAAATGCCGATTTTAGAATTTTTTCTGTTATTTCTTCATATTTCATAATTAAATAAAATCCAGTTAATCCTGTCTAAAAGCCATTGACGTTACCGTAAACGATACGGGCATCGTCAACGAATAACGGGATTATAGTGAACGTTCGTTCACTTGTCAACAGGGATTCTATTTTTTTCACTTCGTCACTCCTTCCTGCGCTAACATCGCGCCGTACGAACCAACCCTGCAGCTTACGCACAATCGTCACATAATCCATCATTATGTTAAGGGTTGGGAGTCGGGAAATTGACGGAAATATGCAAAATGTGTCAAAAGTATAATGATTTTAGGATATGTTGTAAGAAAATATTCGACCCTTCTTATTCAAACTTTTCCTAACCGGTTGATTTAATTCAATAAAATCACGAACAACGAACAACGAACGACAAACGACGATCTTGGCACATTCATTGCTACTATTATCAATATGATTAGGGAGCACGGGTGTCCTATGTACTTAACCCGTCAGATAACATTCATCTGACGTGGGGGAAGAAAACCAGGAGGTAGTTATGTTGTTTGCAGGAGATACACCAATTAAGGGTGAAGGTTCTAAACCTATAACAATAGATACGACTTTCAAGCCAAGGGAAAAAAGACCAGTTGAAGATCATACCAAAAAAATACAGAAAAAATCCGATGAGAGATTGGCTGCACTTGGGGAAAAGGGAAGAGAACCTTGGGTTCAGAAAAAAGATGGAAAAGATCAAAATGCCCTCGTCGATAGTGGTAAGCAATTAGAAAAGATGACCGCGTCCCGTCAACCGACGGGGTTCAAATCCATAACGGCTAGACAGCCCGACCTCACAGCAGGAGCCACTACAGCCTCTGCGGAACTTATGGTTGATGAAAGTCTATCAATTAGAGATGTTTTAGCTGAAATGGAGAAAGTGGAACCCGAGAAGGCTGAAAGAAATTTTATGGCAGACCTGAAAGCGGCGATGCCAAAAGGGGGTAAAGAGGTCATTGAGGGACCGTCAAAACCCCTTGAAGTTGCCGAAAAGGGTGAATTGAAAGAAAGGAAAGTTGGTAACGAAAGCGCTCCTAAGAAAGAGGTTGCAGCTAAAACGCCAGAGCCAACATTTGATTGGATAAAGGAGATAGGAGACAAGGCAGGTCAGCGTAGCCTTGATAACCTTCCAGATTTTGGTCTGCCGAGCGACATCGATTATGGTAAGGCTGGGAGCGGTGGGCCCTTTGACCTGACAGAGATTGATACTGAAGAGGCACCGAAGTTGACATATGCAGAGCGTGGTTATAAAAAGCCCAAACCGCAAAGATTTGAGACCAGAGGCGTGATAAAGGATGTCGCCAAGAAAGAAGAACCAAAATTTGTGCCAAAGATAGGAACCCCTCTTGATTTCGTGAAGTCACAAATCAAACCTCAAGAACCTCAAAAACCTCAAAAACCCATTGTTGGCCCACGTGAAGAACTTAAAGTGGCTAGAGGAAAGCTCAAAGAAACGAGGATTTCATTTGTGGATC
>CAZHVX010000116.1:0-7244 GCA_964536295.1 uncultured Pseudomonadota bacterium | reverse complement strand
CTGCCTGCGGCAGGCAGGCTTCATTCGCCTTTGGCGAATTCAGGATGACAAAACGCATTTTCTACCACTCCCATAAAGGTGGGGCGTGATCCCCCTCACCTAACCTCTCCCCCCAGGGGAGAGGAACTTTGACCCAATTGTGACACAGCCTGGATGACAGCAGAATGAGCATTTCAAAATCGTGAGTAGTTACCCTTGAATATATTTTTATGCAAAATATATATAGTTGATTTTATTAGAGTATCTGAATTAGGTACTTGCCTCGCCCGCCTACGCTGAAGCTACGGCGAGGCAAGCCGACTTGTCCGCCGTAGCTTCAGCGAAGGAGGAAGCTTTTCCGCCAAAGGCGGATCAGCCTCTGGCTGAAGCGTAACGTAGGCGGGCGTGCCTCGCCGTAGCTTTTCCGCCAAAGGCGGATCAGCCTCTGGCTGAAGCGTAACGTAGGCGGGCGTGCCTCGCCGTAGCTTTAGCGTAGGCGGGTCGTGTCCCTCGATAACCCCGATAACATGTCTCAGATATTGTTCGTTGACTTTTACGCCCCTTGGTATTATACGATGATTAAATTAGAAAGGTGACTTTTATGCCTGATCCAATCTGCAGACCACTTGAATTTCATGTTATCGGTGTTCGGAGTGGTGCTTCCCTTTTAGTTATGGCGCCAAATGGCAAAACTGTCCTGATAGATGCAGCAAATAAAGCCCGAAAGGACGCCACTGCTATAAATAAGATTCTCACTTCCAATGGAATTACGGATATTGATATCGGTGTAGCTACTCATGGAGATAAGGATCATATCGGTGGCTGGGTCATGGGGCACAGATATGAAAAATGGGGTGTTGATATCCCGGATACGGTTTATCATCCAAATACTGACTTCGAAAGGACTAACCTCGCAGGACAATTCCTTGCTCTCTTAAAAGGTGAAAGAATTGAGATAGGATCTGAGGGCGCAAAGAAAATAGTAAATATCGGAAACCCAACAACCCTTCAGGAGATTTATAACAAAGGTGGTATCGATCTTGGTTGTGGCGCTCGCATGCACTTTATTTCTGCAAATGGTTATTTCGTTCGTCCAAAAACAGATAAAGATCCAAAAGATGATCCCAAATTTGTTTCAAAGGAAAGCGAACAAGCCCCCTACACTCGCGATAAAGATCCAAACTCCAGGTCTATCTGTACACTAGTTGAACAGGGTGCCTTCCAGTTCTTTAGTTGTGGAGATCTGCCAGGAAAAGGAAAGTTTAGAACCAACAAGAGCGAATTAGCAGAACTGTCTCACAGAAAGGAAAAACATGGCGAAGCGATTGTTGCAGGCGCAATGCAACTTCTATATGGCAAAGACCCCGGAGTTGATGTGATACTGCCTAATCACCATGGAACGGGAACATCTACAGTTGCAACATATCTTGAAGCCTTAAACCCGGAGGTTGCTATTATAAGTTCCGGGTCATCCAATAGCTTTGGACATCCACATGTAGAAACCTTAAGACGCCTCATTTATGGTTGGGTTAGAAGAGTAGATGGTAAGGATGTTTTTGTCAAAAGCGCAGTTGATGTTTATCTTACCAGTGCAGGAAAGAAAAATTGCATAAGAGAAACAGACGAGGGGTTCTTTATTAGCTGTAATGGCAAAACCCTCATGCCCTTTGATGCACCGGAACCGATGAAACCCGTCATGATTGATGAAAAGAAGCTCTTCAATGCAGGTACGTTAAAAAAAGAAGGCAGTGAACTTGTCTCAACACCCGGAAATATAAAAGTGATAGTTTCACCGATGAAAAGTAAAAAACAAACCTACAAGGTTTGTCATCAGAACAAATGCAAAGAATACAAATTCGATGGTTTGCCAAAACAGTAACTGTCCCGGAGCCGGGAAAATAGTCCAAAAAATGAGAATGTCATAGGGGCCATTAAAATGGCTTTCTAATATCCATTTAAATATCAAATAGTTACGTCAGCATTTCCTGGTACGTATCTTGCTTAATTTAGCATCATGAGTTTGTCTGTGGAAAAACAAGGGATGGTTCTGCAAGGCGTTTTGCAACGACTGGATGATTTCGATTATGCAAGATACTATCCGGATGATTCATTTTGTTATCCGAGTATTTTTGATGCTGGGAAAAAATGTGTTATTAATGCGCGATTGTTTCAGAACGATTCTCCATTAAAAAAAGCGGAAGTGAATATTAGGTGCGACGAAAATCTCAAAGATTGTAGATACCAAGTAACGAAAAATATCCTTAAAAAAGAAACTATTTTTGTTGAAGGTGACCCCTCCCCTACTTTTACAGAGGCTGCGATTGGTATATTGACTCTTGGACTTTTTGCGTGCACCCGCGAACCAAGTTTCAAAGAAGAGGACATCTGGGTTTCATCCGATGTTGTTATTGATTCGGGAGATATAACTAGCGATGATGATGAGTATGCTCCTGCTCAGGAGATTAACGCTGCACCGGAAACAAGCATCGATCCAGAGATTCAGGAAGTACAGCCAGAGGTCGAGTTGTTTGAAACAGCGGAGCCCTTCTGTTTCGACCATACATTTAAAATCTATAATAGCGATGTTGGCATATCCGATACCATCCAACTGGAAAATGGTGCCATAATCGCATGCGGTTATAATGATGGGTTAAGTCCCTGGATCGTTAAGTTCGATCCGGGTGGTCATATCCTCTTGGATAAAAACATCGGAACATCAGAGAATCAAAGTTGCAATAAAATGTTAGGCGTTGGAAATCACGTAGTTGCCATCGGAAAACAGGATAATAAAGCGCGCCTTTTTCAATTCGATGAAGATGGAAATATTTTATGGGAAAACATAGCGGGGGCAGATAACACAAAGCGGCACTTTAGTTTCAGGAGCATTCGTCCAACCGATGATTTTGGTTTTATAATATCCGGTTCAATCTTTGATACTTCGGGTTTTCACGTAGATAACTACGTTACAATTGCATGGTTGCTTAAGAGAGATGCCAGCGGCAAGGCCCAATGGAGTGAGGAACTGCAAAGCGAACAACACAACGCATTTAATGATGCTATTCAAACCTCGGATGGAAGCTATATTGCAACCGGATATGCAAAGATCAGCAAGCCACAATCGCGGATGTGGATCGCTAAATATGATTCCAACCATGTACTTCTTTGGGACAAAAAAATCGAAACCCCCGGGTATGATGCCTTTGGTAAAAAAATATTTGAATTGGAAAATGGAAATTATCTAGTGTCAGGGTACTTCAAGGCGGGGTTTGATGTTTACGATCAGGGATTTTTCATCGAAATAACGCCTAATGGGGAAGTTGTTTCGCAATCTTACTTTGGCGTTGATGGATATGAAGTAACGGTTCACGATGTAATAGCTGGTCACAATGGTAATTACATGGTCGCCGCGAATCTTTTCTCACACGAAAATGGCGATAATTTTGCGTGGATTGCAGAGGTAGCTCAGGATGGCAAAACGGTATTCGATTTGCAACTTATGGATTATCCAGCAATTGGCGCAGATACCCTTTTGGCAACCGCGGATGATAATTATCTAGCAACCAGCTACTTTGCCAACTCAAACCTGGATTATAAAGCTAGGGTCTTCAAAATCGATGACGGTGGAAACGTGGTGTGTACCCAATAAAATTCATGAACCTCTGAAAAGTTACATTAAGCACCTTGTTTATCATGACAAACGCGAATTTACCTCAACTTATTGAGAAGTTATAACGTTTATTGAATTTGCGGGACAGCTTCGGCTAACCCGCTAAAATGCTTGACGCTATGCTGTTTACATATGTAAACGTTTTTATTGCGCATAACATCGCATTCTGATAGCGTCCTGGGGTAATGAAGTATTTATCTATCATAATGGCATTGGCGCTGGCCCTTGCAGGTTGCTGGGGTGCCGATGATATTGTAACTGGCTTATCTGATGATTCCATTTCCTACGGAAACAATCAAAATGACAATGATGATGACGATGACAACTCAGAGAATCCTCCTCCTCCTTCAGATGAACCAAAAAATAATGGCGAATTTTTGAGATTTGGTTATCTGGATGTCCCAAATGGCGATTGGGATTGGGTAAGTTTCGATCAGGTCTTTGATGGAAGTTACACACATTTACTTCTTGCTGTGATGGCGCCGCAGGCAGATGGTAGCATGTTAAATTACGATGCAATGATTGGTTTCACCGATGCATATATCGCCGAGGCTCAGGCAAATGGTATCAAGGTTATGGGATCAATTGGTGCATCGATCACACCATTTATTACATATTTGACAATTGCAACAAATTCTACAACGCGTCAGACGTTCATTAATAATATCCTCCAAACGATGCATGATAAAAATCTTGATGGAATGGATCTAAATTTTGAAGGTCAATATGAAGGTATTACTCAAGCACAACTTGACGCGGTAAACGAGCTTGCATTGGATATCGCACAGGCGGTAAAGAATGATGATCCAACGAATGTCGTAACGGTTACACTTGTTGCTTCTTACTTTTTGCCCCTGGGATTTCCCTGTTCACTTGTTAACTCCGATCTCATAGATTACGCGCATCACATGGGTTATAACTTTGCATTTGGTACGACAACCGCTGCCAATGGCCCGTGGCGTGCACCCGGTGAAACAATCTGGCCGCATATGGAGCCCTACTCCATAGAACGTTCCGTTTATGGTGCCCTTGACTATTTGGTTGAGGATAAGGGATGCAGGGTTGAAAAGCTGACGGGGGGGATACCATTCTTCTCCGCTCAACTAAACTTATGGAATCAGATCCGCGACTCTGCGAATTGGGATTCGATTCCAATGGATACTGATTACCTTGAAAAACTTCCTAACACCAACCTTCCCTACGACTGGATGAATGATCCAGAGTCGGTAGCTGCCAAGGTCAGGGTATACAAAGCTTTTGGCTTAGGTGGAGTGATGGTTTGGCAGGTCGGCCAAGAGGGTTCTATAGGGGACCTTACAGAGGCACTCTATAATGCCTCTATAGAATGATCAAATCTCTACAATTTTCTTGAAATCACAATGGAATAGAATTATAAATCGGTGTCATCCTGAGGGAGTGAAACGATCGAAGGATCCAGTGACTACAATGAAAAACGGATACGTATATATAATGACGAATGAAAGAAATACGGTGTTATATACAGGAGTAACAAGTAATCTTGAAGCTCGAATTTATGAACATAAAAAGAAATTAATAAAAGGCTTTACAAAAAGGTATAATGTTACCAAATTGGTTTACTTTGAGGAGACAAATGATATTGAGATTGCTATAGAGAGAGAAAAAGAAATAAAGGGTTGGCTGAGGAAGAAAAAAATAAACTTAATTAATCCTGTTAATCAAGAGTGGAAGGATTTAAGTGAAATCACGCTGGATCCTTCGCTACACTCAGGATGACATAAAGGAACGCAATAATGAACCACGAAAAAAAATGTTGCCCAGGTAGGGCCAAATATCTTTCCGGCAAAAGAGTTTTGCCAAGTCCAATCACCGCATCTTCAAATATTACTGCTGTGATTGACAACATGGATGCTTATAACGGTGGAAGGTTAAGAGCCGCATGTCATCTGATGAAAAACAAGTATTCGCAAGATGATGTAACCGTTGGGCTAAGTTTGGCTGGTGCCCTAACGCCGGCTGGCATGGGGCCATCCACAATTATTCCACTGATGAATCATGGATTCGTTGATTGGATAGTTGCAACGGGTGCAAATATGTATCACGATATTCATTTTGCATTTAACCTTCCTCTATTCAGAGGGACACACAACGTAGATGATGCCGATCTCAGGGATAAGGGTGTTACAAGAATCTATGATATCTTGTTTGATTATGAAGATGTGCTGATGGAAACCGATCGCAGACTTCGTGAAATACTGATTAGGCCGGAGTTTCAAAAAGAGATGGGGACAAGAGAGTTTTACTATCTTTTAGGTAAGATCCTTGATGAATGTGAAAAGAAGGACAACCTTGGGGAAGTAAGTATCTTAGCCGCAGCGTACAGAAATGGTATCCCTGTTTTTACATCTTCGCCTGGCGATTCAACTATCGGAATGAATGTTGCCGGTGTCGAACTTTTGGCAGAAGCAAAGGGTTTGTTGAATAAGTTCAAATTAAAGATCAATCCGAGCATTGATGTTAACGATTCAACTGCAATCATTTTGAATGCAAAAAATTACGAAAAGGGAAAAACCGGTGTTATCCTAATTGGTGGAGGAAGTCCGAAAAACTTCGTACTTCAAACAGAACCTCAGATTCAGGAAGTACTTATGATTCCAGAGATGGGCCAGGATTATGATATCAATGTTACCGATGCGCGTCCCGATACTGGCGGTCTATCCGGTGCATCACCAAGTGAGGCAGCAAGCTGGGGGAAGATCGATCCGACAAAACTGGAAGAAGCTGTAACTGCCTACTTGGATGTAACAGTCGCGTTTCCATTGATGGTTGCATACACCCTTCAGACAACAAAGCCAAAGAAACAAAAAAGATTATATGAAAGAGGCGCTGAGCTTCGTGAGAAATTGATAAAGTCGTATCTTGAAAACAATAAAGAAGTTGATCATCTTGTAGGATTAATTGATAAACTGTAATGGTAAACACCACTGGATCCTTTCCGCCGAAGGCGGATCCGCCTCTGGCGGGCACTTTAATATCGTTCAGGATGACGTAAAACGTGCGTCATTCTGAGCGTAGCGAAGAATCCAGTGAATACCACTAAATGATGTATAAGGAAAAATCATGAAGGACAAGGCTCTCCAATTAGCAAAAGAACATGGAACCCCCCTATTCATCCTTGATCATGAAAAGATAAGGGAAAATTACAGAACATTCAAAAAATACCTACCCCGCGTTCAGGCATACTACGCGGTCAAGGCAAATTCGAATCAAGAGATCATAAAAACGCTCTTTACTGAGGGTGCAAGTTTTGATGTTGCCTCCTACAACGAATTTATGCAGGTGTATGAATATCTTCATCACTTTGAAGAAGGCGATAAGGATTTTTTCATCTGGGATAAGATTATCTTTTCAAACACGATAAAAGACAAAAATACATTGCGAAAGATTAAGAAATACAAACCGTTAATGACCTATGATAATTATGAGGAACTTGTGAAGATCAAGGAAACATGCGACACAGCGGGTCTTGTGATACGTCTAAAGGTTCCTGATACCGGATCACTCGTTGAGATGAGTTCCAAGTTTGGTGCGGAATTAGCGGAAGCATACAACCTTGTAG
>CAZHVX010000115.1:0-7259 GCA_964536295.1 uncultured Pseudomonadota bacterium | reverse complement strand
GGTGACATGGCAAAGAAGACCAGATTTAAAATACAAGCAGATGATCCAACCGGTGATGAACTCACATACACCTGGACATTAAGGGATGCGGCGGGCAAAAACTATGACAGTCTATTGGCTGTCAATTCGGATGGCTCGGTAACCGTTGAATTAACAGATGATATCGTCGCACAATTTAGTGATTCAGCACAAATTGAGTCGAATTCAGAGAGCGGTGATTTAATTGTGGAAAGTGCCGTTCCAATTAAAGGCGAGATTGCAACTGGGCCAGTAACAAGGCCATTGATGTTGAAGGTGAACGCCGTTGATCTTGGTGGTCTTGGTGCGGAAGATTCTATTGAATTGTTTGCAACGGATGAATCCCTTGCCAAGGGAGTCGATTCTCCTCAAGATGTTGCCAAGTATATATTGCGTGGCGGAAAATTCTTCTCATGGGATAATTTGATGCCATGTACATTAGTAAAAGGGGCCAATCCAACTAGAAACTCAATCCTTGTCTTTATCTTAACTATCCTATCCACGCTGGTTTTATGGATGCCGCTAAGACGGTGGCTAATTAGCAAACCAGGCAGAACCCACTAATTTCTTGATTTATAAGAGATTTGGTTATACAAGCAATGCCTACTAAGGAACGGGAACTATTGCAATGAATTTCCCCTCCCTTGAGGCCCGCCTTGACGAGCAGGGCGAGGCAGGGGAGGGGATTTAAGGGGAGGGTGATAATTTAGTTGATGTCACCCTCACTTTCACCCCCACCTAGCCTCCCCCTTAGGGGGAGGTAGGCTAAGGTTCGGAAACAATTATAGGGGAACTATTAGAGGCATATATGAATGTATTGGTAGTTGGCGGAGGTGGTAGAGAACATGCGTTGGTGTGGAAGTTGGTTCAATCCCCCAAGGTGTCCAAAATTTATTGTGCCCCTGGTAATGCCGGTATTGCAAAGCATTGTGAATGTGTTTCTATCAAAGCAGAAGACATAGATGGATTAGTAGAGTTTGCCAAATTTCATTCAATACATCTTACCGTAGTTGGTCCCGAATTGCCCCTTACATTAGGTATCGTTGATCGATTTCAAAGCGAAGGCTTGAAGATCTTTGGCCCCAATCAAAAAGCCGCAATATTAGAAGCATCCAAGGTTTTCACCAAGGATTTTTGTAAAAAATACAATATTCCAACGGCTGAGTATGAGAGTTTTAAGGATTCGAAGAGTGCAATATCGTACATCAATCAAATAGATAAACCCGTTGTTGTTAAAGCGGATGGATTGGCAGCGGGGAAGGGTGTGATAATCTGTCAAACCGCACCCCAGGCCATTGATGCGGTTAATAGTATAATGATTAGTAAAGAGTTTGGCGAATCTGGAAACGAGGTTGTTGTGGAAGAGTATCTGGATGGAGAAGAGGCCTCTTTCATAGTCTTTTCCGATGGAGATAACATTTTACCACTTGCATCCTCGCAGGATCATAAAAGGGCCTTCGATAATGACCTGGGTCCAAACACCGGTGGAATGGGGGCCTATTCTCCTGCTCCTGTTTTGACGGATGAAGTTTATAAAAAGGCCATGGACAAGATTATAAGGCCGACCATCAAGGGAATGAAGGCAGAGGGTAGGCGTTTCGTTGGTGTCCTTTATGCGGGTTTGATGATTAAAAATAATGAACCAAAACTGTTGGAATATAATGTTCGAATGGGGGATCCTGAAACGCAGCCCATATTGATTCGGTTAAAATCCGATCTGGTTGAGTTGATGGAGGCCGTCTGTGATGGTAAATTAGATCAATTAAAGCTTGAATGGGATCCAAGACCCAGCGTATGTGTGGTAATGGCTTCCGATGGATATCCGGCATCGTATGAAAAGGGTTTTGAGATTTCAGGTTTGGATGAGGCTTCAGAAGCAGACAACGTTGTTGTTTTTCATGCCGGTACAGTTATTAAAAATGGAAGATATGTCAATAATGGTGGAAGGGTTTTGGGTGTGACCGCGCTTGGAAAAGATATTAAAGATGCAATCACTAGAACTTATGAGGCAGTTGGTAAAATTTCGTGGAAAGGTGTTCACTTTAGAAATGATATTGGGCAAAAAGCCCTAAACAGAACTTAGAACTTGGGATTTAGCTGAGAGTTGTGTTGTAAAATAAATCTCTCAGCTCTCAGCTCTCAGCTAAGTTCTAGTAAGGAGATATCTATGGCTTCAAATGCACAAGTCTTAATCATTATGGGTTCCGATTCCGATCTTAAGGTAATGGAGTCGGCAAAAAGTATTTTGGATGAATTTAACGTTTCATCCGAGATGCATATTTCATCTGCACATCGCACACCGGAGCGAACTGCTCAAATGGCCTCGGGTGCGAGAGATAAGGGAGTTAAGATTATTATTGCGGGCGCAGGGATGGCTGCACACCTGGCGGGTGTAATTGCCGCCCATACAACGTTACCCGTGATTGGTGTTCCATTGGATGCTTCGTTGGGTGGAATAGATGCGTATCTTTCAACGTTGCAGATGCCTCCGGGGGTTCCGGTTGCTACTATGTCGATCGGAAAGGCCGGGGCGAAGAACGCGGCGTTGTTGGCAGTGCAGATATTAGCATTGTCGGATGCAGAACTTGCAGATAAGCTTGTCGAATACAAAAACAAAATGGCTTCTTCTGTTATTGAAAAAGACAATAAACTAGGGACCAGTAAATGACGTCAGAAATAATACAAATAAATTCAAATCAACCGGAATCGGATCGGATACTAAGGGTAGTCGAATGTTTAAAGATGGGACATATTGTTGCCTATCCAACGGAAACAGTTTACGGTCTTGGCGCAGATCTCTTTGATAAGGGAGCCGTCAAAAGAATTTACGACCTAAAGAAAAGGGATTATGGTCTTCCAATTCCAATACTAGTTTCTGATATGGACATGCTAAGGGATATTGTTGCTGAGATTCCTGAACGTGCCGAAGCTCTAATTAGACGCTTTTGGCCAGGGCCTTTAACTATTCTTTTTCCTGCAAGCAAAAAGATTCCAAAATCAATGGCCACAAATACGGGAAAGATTGGCATTAGAATTTCATCTAACCTCATTGCTACAGCAATGGTGAGGCAATTGGGGCATCCGATAACCACAACAAGTGCTAATCATCATGACTTTCCTCCTTCGCTCAATATCAAACATGTTCAAAGATACTTTGGGGATAAGATTTCTTGCATCATAGACGGAGGGGAGTGTGCCCCTTCAAGGGGGTCAACCGTTGTTGATGTGACTGATGAAACCTGTTTTTTTGATCGCGTTGGTTCTATCCCGGCTGAAGATGTAATTAAGTGTTTTCAATCCTCATGACCAATTGTCTTTCGTGTTAATTCGTTTTTTATTTGTGTAGTTTTGTGTATGGAATTCCGAAATATATGAGAAAGTTAGAAACAAATTCATAAATGGGAGTGGTGGAAAATGCTATTTTTCCCAAGGTTGTCATTCCCGCGAAAGCGGGAATCCAGTGATTTCAAGATGTTATGGATCCCCGCTTTCGCGGGGATGACAGGAACAGCCATTTTCCACCACTCCCTCAATGTCAAATCAAGTAAAAAGTATGAATATTACCTCTGAATATTTTGAATCAATAGATGCTACGATTTATCAACCCAAAGATGGCTATAGATACGGCGAAGACGCTATTGCCCTTGCCGAGTTTTGTGATCCATCCAGGGGGAATCGTATCTTGGAGATTGGTTCAGGTGTTGGGCTGATATCGATAATATTAGCCAAAAAATTTCATCCATCTAAGATTATTTCTTTGGAGATACAAGGGGCTTTATTTGAAGTTCTTGAAAAAAATATAGGGGAAAATAATTTGCAAGATGTAATTGAACCCGTTCTAGGAGATTATCGCAACTACAGTAATTCAGAGCCATTCGATATAATAGTTACCAATCCACCCTTTTATAAAGCAGCTTCGGGGCGGATCAGCTCCGATGAACGAAAGGCTCTATCTCATCATGAAATAGCGGGTGACATTAATGATTTGCTGGATTGCGTTTGTAGAAATATCTCCAAAAAAGGAAATTTGTATATTTTGTATCTTAAGGAAAGAAAGGTAGAGCTTGAATCGAAATTAAAGGAAAAAGGGTTTTTGATTCGGAATGTTGTCGGTAAGAGAGAAAACCTTATTCTCTTGAGCGCTTTTTATGAATAGCAAAATCTTTTTTCATGATCCTTTTGACGATATCTGCGGTTTCCTGGTCTTTTAATTTGCTTATTGTGGATTCGATAAATTGCAAATCTTTACTGTCTAATAAGCTCAAATCCAATTCATCAATTAAATTATTTTCTTTTTTTGATTTCTTATCAATTATTCCGGTTCTAAACCTTATATTACCGATCGATTTATTGTTAAGCGAAGCTTGAATCTTTTCCAAAATATCCGTTTTCATAAATTGCAATTCATTCATCCATGCGGGTGAAGAAACCTTTACAACCAGTGTGTTTCCTTGAATGGCGAGCGGCTCAGAACAGGACGCAATCTGTTCTCCAACGATTTTATCCCAGCTATTGACAACCTTGTACTGATCAATTTTTTTTGCAAACCCTCTTTTTTTAAGGGTTTTTTCCAAAATTGATGCAATCTCAAATGGTCTTGATTTGTTTCTGCCCCTCTGCATGACCTTGTTTCTTGCATATTTGCCTCAATTTGACCAGATATTTTGTAGATCAGAAAAAACAGATCCCCCCTTTTTTTGTAATTAGCTGAAATTACAAGTTTTTACGCGGGGGTGAAGATAATGTATTGTTAGAGCAAAATGGATATAGTATAATGCTATGAAATCAATTGACAATTGGGCTTTTCTGGATAGAATCCACCATTCTTTTGAAAGGGGTGAATAGATGAACAAGAAAGAATTGAAAAAATTTCAGGAATTGTTGGAATCTAAAAGACAAGAGATATTGGATCTTACCGATGATACTAAAGAGGATGGTTTGGGGTGCCAACCGGAAGATTTGCCAGATGATATAGATCTGGCATCTTCAGAGACCAGTCATTATATGAATTTGAGACTGAGGGATAGAGAACTTACTCTTCTAAAGAAAATAGATAAAACACTGGAAAAGATTGTAGAGGGGACCTTTGGAGTTTGCGAGGAGTGTGGGGATCCCATTGAAAAGAAGCGTTTGGAAGCAAGGCCGATTGCCGACCTTTGCATCAGATGTAAGGAAGAACAGGAAAGAGTGGAAAAGGGTTTTGTTGAATAACGGATTATTAAAAATAATTACAAAGGCCCATTTGTTTTAGGCGAATGGGCCTTTTATTTGCAGATTTCATTCAGTCGATATGGACACTTCGAACAAGAAGCCCTGTTTTTTTCTGTTTCGGAGCTTTCAAGTATTTGAACTATAAGATCATTTATGTGTGTTTCAGTTTTATTGCAGGAACTTTCACAAACATCAATGGGAACCTCTTCATTGATATCCAGGAAATAAAGGCTGGCAGATAGACTTTTGGGATTGAAGCTTTTTCTAACAGAAAGCGCATAGATTTTCATCTGCAGTTCGTATTGTTTTACATGTTTTTCAATCTCAGAGCTATGTGAAATCTTATCAGTTTTGAAATCTACGATTTTATAAGTATTGCTATTTATAACAAGTCGATCAATTACTCCAGACACCGTGTGGTCATTAACCTTTAATAAAAAAGGCAGTTCACGTAGTGAATCATCAAATAGCCTTGCATCAAAGGAGTTGAAATATCTATCAAGGATAGGGAACATTTCGTTGATATAAGATTCCTTTGGATAAATTTCCTTTGCCAGACATGTTTTCTTTAAAATATCCCTTAATGAGGCAATATCCTTAAGTGATGTTTTTTCAAGTATTGTGTGGATTATATCACCTCGTATATTGGCGGGGAGGTAATTTCTATCCGGCACCTTTAGCGTGCCGGAGGGTATTCCATAATGATATTTTAGTTGATATTTATATGGACAGCTCTCAAAGGTTTCTAATTGCGTTACGTTAAATTCCTGGCCCCCATAACATAGCTTGTTGACTGTGCTTTGTTTTTGAATGGGCAATGACTCATGTAAAGAATTTATCAAAACATTTTCGGGTCCAATTAGTTTTATGTCTGGATGATACTTGTCAAAGTAAAATTCCTTCAACCACCGCGAAAAATTTCCGCGATAGTAGCTATGATGAAATGGAATGATTAATTTGTTCCTTGCTCGTGTGCATGCCACGTAAAGCAATCTTTTCTTTTCGGCATTTAAATAATCTTTATCAATTTCCTTATATTCTTCAAATCGCTGTGAGGTTACATCCTCGGATTTGAGTGATATCCCCTTATTGCGAATGAATATAAAACCAGATTTATTTCCCTGAGTTTGTCTTATCAGGTCGGGGAGGATAACTGTATCGAATTCTAGGCCTTTAGCAGCGTGGATTGTAAGAAGACTTACGGAATTGCCACCGGCTGATGTAACGGGATCGATTTGAGCACCACGCTCCTTCAAGTCGCGGACATATTTGAGAAAATCCTTCAGTTCAATTTTTTTATCCCGTTCTAATTCGGTACAAATTGAAACCAGTTTTTCAATATTGGAAAGGGATTGTCCGGAAGGATCTATCGCTAGATAGATATGGTCTAAATTTGTTAGTTTAATTATTTCGGTAATTAATTCAGATGTTGTAAGTAAAGAATTTAATTCCAGAAGCTTCTTTATTGGTAGGGCTGCATCGGCCTCATTGATGAAATGAGTCAAGCCGTCAGTTTTCTTAAAGAGCTCATAGCATTTATCATCGGAGAGACCGATAAGAGGTGATCTCAACACACCGAAGAGGGCAAGTTTGTCGTTGGGGTTATATATTACGCGTAGGAAATTAACAATATCCAGGACTTCCTGTCTTCCCAAGTACCCACGTCCGCCGTGAATATTATATGGAATGCGGGCTTTGAGCAGATTTGCTTCATATGTCTTAATATCTGAGAAGGACTGAAACAAACACGCAATGTCACCGTAACGTTTCCCCTCTGATTCAACGAGGGTGCTGATTTTTTTGGCTATCCATTGAGATTCTAAATTTCGCCTTTCATATGTTGAAGCCTTGTCTGAGCATTTAAGAAAAATTGTTTCAATAGGCGATTTGCCTGCACCATCTCTAAATGGGAGCATTTCTTCGTAATCCGGATCCAAACAGCTTGATGAAAAAATAGAACTAAATGTATTGTTCGTAAAATTTATTATTGCCGGTGTGGATCTAAAGTTTGTGTCAAGTTTAATGATCTC
>CAZHVX010000114.1:0-7263 GCA_964536295.1 uncultured Pseudomonadota bacterium | reverse complement strand
TTCTGGATCCCTGCCTTCGCAGGGATGACATCGAAAGGCATTTTCCACCACTCCCCTAAAACCCAAATACACTTCGGAGGTGCAGTTGGTTGATTATTGACTTAAATTCTTATTCGTTTATCTTATCGATTCACAAATATCCCATTTGGGGGAAGATAGATGCAAAGAGAGAAAATAAGCTACGATGTGGTGGTGGTGGGTGCCGGACCCGCCGGGCTTTGCGCTGCGCTTAAGTTACGGCGTCTTTGTAAGAATAAAAGCATTATCGTAATTGAAAAATCCGCAAGGGTCGGTGAAAATATCTTGTCCGGGGCAATCCTTGATCCATCAACACTTCATAATATCCTTTCAGATGATGAAATAAACAACCTTCCAATCGAAAGTGAAATCAAAAAGGACCCCTTCTATTTTCTGACAAAAAGTGCAGCCATAAAGATTCCCTTTATGCCACCCTATCTTAGAAATAAGGGATTGCCTTTAATTTCACTTGGAAATGTTTGTAAATATCTCGCTGATATTTGCGAAAAGGAAGGCGTCGATATCATAACAGGGTTTTCCGTTGAAGAAGTCCTTCTGGAAAACAATAAAGCCAAGGGAGTAGTCGTTGCCGAAAAGGGCTTGACACATGAGAACAAGCCACAGCCAAATCATTACGCCGGATGTGAAATCCGCGCCGATATTGTAATTCTCGCAGAGGGAGCGCAGGGGTATTTGACGCAAAGAGTTCTATGTCATTCTGAACGTAGTGAAGAATCCAGTGTAATAAAACGGGATTCTTCGGTCTCTAAGTTCCCTCAGAATGACATAAGCCCCCAGTCAATGGTGTTGATATTCAAGGAACTTATTGAGGTTAAAGACGAAAACGTAAAATTCAACAACTGTGCCTACCACTTTTTTGGATATCCGCATGATCCAATGACCTACGGCGGCGCATTTTTATACTCTATGAAAGATGGCCTCGTAGCAATTGGCGTTGCCACCGGCCTCGATTATAAGGATCCAAAAAAGGATTTGTATAAAACACTGGTGGATTTTAAAAATCATCCATTCATTAAAAAACTTTTGGGGAAAAATTATCAGGTCAGAAGATATGGCGCAAAGCTTGTCCCTGAGGGCGGATATTATTCTATACCACGCAGCGGCCTTCCACTTGGATTATTCATAATCGGCGACAGTGCTGGATGGGTTAATGCGGTCCGCATTAAAGGCATACACCTGGCAATTGAATCCGCATCTGTTGTTGCGCAGACAATCTCACGATATTTAAAAAACGAAGTTAGTAAGGAAAATCTATCGGAGTATTATAATGATACCATCTTTAGTGGACCAGCTGGCAAGGAACTTTACAGGGTCCGCAATATACATCAGACTTTCCACTTTGGCGCGCCCATTGGCGCGGCGACCACTGGCCTTAATTGGATAACCAATCACCTCCTCCCATTTGGAAGATTGAAATCAAAGGGTGATTCCAATCAACTTAAACCGCTCAAGTCATTCCTGTCCCCGCCGAAGTTTACCCTCGCGGAGGCGGGGGCAGAGGATAAACTCCAGCAGGAATCTAGGAATTTTTTAAAAGACTGGATCCCCGCCTTCGCCAGCCTCGCCAGCTCAGCTAGGCGGGCGAGGATGACATCCGAAGAAATTCCAGAACCACTGGATAAATCTGAATCTGTTTATTTATCCGGAACGATTCATCGCGAGGATCAGCCGTGTCACTGTAAATTAGAGGATGACAAGCTTTGTTTGGATTGCAAGATCGAATATGGACAACCCTGTTTGAGATTTTGCCCAGGCGGAGTTTACGAAAAAGATCCAAATGTTGAGGATAAAATATTTGTAAATTTTTCAAATTGTGTACATTGCAAAACATGTGAAATAAAGTGCCCAAAGGATAATTTAACCTGGACCCTGCCAGAGGGTGGCGAGGGTCCGCATTATAGAAGGATGTGACAACGCGTAAGCGTTGTCATCCTGAGTTCGCCAAAGGCGAACGAAGGATCCCCATAGCTCAATTGAACACGCGGGATTCTTTCGTCTCCGCCTACGGCTAAGACTCAGAATGACATATCTATGAAAATATTTGTATTTTTAAAACAAGTGCCGGACGTGCAGGACGTCAAGATAGATCAAGAGCGCGGGACCCTTATCCGTGATGGGGTTCCAAGCATTCTCAATCCATTTGACGAAGCCGCACTTGAATTGGCACTTCAGATAAAAGATAGGAATCCAAAAGAAACCAGGGTGGTAATTTTTTCGATGGGCCCAAAACAGGCAACCCAGGTCCTGCAAAAGGGACTTGCCATGGGTGCCGATCATGCGGTCCTTTTAAGTGACAAATTCTTCGCGGGGGCCGATACCTGGGCCACAGCAAAGACCCTAACAGCCGTAGCAAGACATAAAGGACCTGCCGATCTCTATCTTTTCGGAAAACATGCAATCGACGGCGATACCGCCCAGGTGGGCCCTGAATTTGCAACGATTATGAATCTACCCATGATCTCATCCGTCACAAAACTGGAAATTCAGGATTCCAAAACCATAGTTGTAGGGAGAATTCGGGATGGCGTAGAAGAAATGCTTGAGATGAAACTGCCGGGCGTTATCACAATCGATAAATCGGCCACACTCCCCCGGTATCCAACGCTGGTAAAGACACTGGAATCAAGAAAACAAGATATAGAGACCATCGATTCAGAGATCTTGAATCTGGCTAAAGATGAATTGGGATTAAAGGGTTCTCCAACTAGGGTAATTAAAATATTTGCACCCTCCACAAAAAGATCCTGTAAAATTCTTAATGGTACTATTGACGAAAAAGCAAAGAAACTTAAAAATTGGATCGAAAATGAAATAGGCAGCACCTCGAATTCTTATGAAGACGAAGCTTTTTCCTACCACCATTCGAACGCAACAAGAATGATGGATGGAATTATGGTCCTTTGCCAGTGTCAAAATGGAGAATTAGAGCAGGCGTCTCTGGAACTGATAGGTGAGGCACTAAAACTGGCTCAAAAAGCGCAGGTTGAAACCGTAGCCGCTATCATCGGTTCTGAAAACAAAAAGGCAACACTAACTGCCTCGAAAACCGGTATTGGTAGGGTCTTATGGCTGGATGAAAAATCACTTAATTATTACAATTGGAACAATTTTGTAATAGCCTATGAACATGTCGTGAAGGCGGCAAAGCCGAGCATTGTGCTGGTCCCAGCGACAACGATCGGCAGAGAAGTTGCGCCCGGCCTGGCGGCAAAATTAAAAACGGGCTTGACCGCAGATTGTACGGAGCTGGACTTCGACACACATAAAGGAA
Organism: uncultured Pseudomonadota bacterium; assembly: GCA_964536295.1. Classification (GTDB taxonomy): domain Bacteria; phylum UBA10199; class UBA10199; order CAZHVX01; family CAZHVX01; genus CAZHVX01. Next base: position 3,953 of record CAZHVX010000114.1, on the reverse strand, counting down.
AATTACTGCAAACGCGCCCCGCCTTCGGTGGAAATGTGATGGCCACAATTTTATGTCCAGATCATTTGCCACAAATCGCCACGGCACGGCCCGGGGTTTTTAAGGCTGTGCCACTTGGCTCAATCAACCCGGCTATAATTGAAAAATTATCATTGACGATAGATAACAAACCATCAATTAAAGTTTTGAGTTCAAAACGCATCCCCCTGTCAAACACCGGTGTTGAAGTATCTCCAATAGTTGTATCCGGTGGCAAGGGATCCGGCGGCGAAAAGGGTTTTAGACTGCTTTCAGAACTTGCCGATTCCCTAGGTGGGGTTGTGGGGGCCACAAGACGCGCAGTTGAGGCAGGATGGATGCCCTACGACCGCCAAGTTGGACAAACAGGAAAAACCATCCATCCAAAATTATATATCGCCTGCGGGATCTCCGGCGCAATTCAACACATCGTTGGAATTATGGGCGCAAATAAAATTGTGGCAATAAATAAAGATCCAAATGCACAGATATTTAATAACGCCGACATTGGGATTGTAGAAAACCTGAATGATTTTATTCCAAAATTGATTGACGTGTTTGGATAAAATTACTGCGAATTTCCCATCAAATCAAACCATTTAACGACAGGCACCGGACCTTTAGGTGTTTTCTTGTATACCAAAACAACGATATTTTCTCCCGTCAATTCCAGATCCCAATAAACGTCTCTTGTTTTGTCGGTACTGCGCAGAATTTCACCAGAATCATTAAAAAAGACGAGCGTGGATTCTTGATAGTATCCCTGTTCCCTTCCTGTGGTTATGGCATCACCCATAAAACTATAAATGCCAACATATGAACCACTATCAAGCCTGCGGATACGATATATACCCGACCAGGTCTGTTTGCTTGGATCGCATATGCTGCTAACATCGAACTCAATAAGTTTGGCATCTGAAGTATTTCTATCATAAACAAGTAGAAAAACATGCGACAGCGGCGTATCCGCCTCCGTACTATTAAATACCACCAGTTCCCTGTCACCCTCTATGACAATACCACCAAGATATGCATTCTGATAAATTTTCTTGTCATTTATTATTTCAAAACCCTTAAATTCTTTCAGACTTTTTTGTGTCCCATCCACAGAAATTTCTAATCTTACCGGGTATGATTGTATATGCAAGGCAGCTTCCGCATACCTACCCCACAATATTAAATCACCATCTTCCTTTTCTATGATATGAGAAATTATAGCCGGCTGATGAGGAGTTTCATACGTCCAGACCTCTTCCAACGCGTCGCTCTGTATCTTAAATTTCTTTACCACACCCGGGCTCTTGGCAGGATTAGCTAAAGACTTGGCGGTACCAAATACAAGTAGATTATTTTGACTATCAAGAAATAGATTCTTGACGCCATAATTTGAGGTGCCACCAATTTCCAATATATTCCACGCCCCAACCCCTGTTGAAGCATCAAACCGTCCGATATATGCATCCTGCATACTCCCAACTTCTTTGTATTTTATCCAGGAGGCGTATACATCACCATTGTTATCAACGACGACATCTTCCGAGCCGGAAGTAATCAAGGTATCATCAATAATATCGATCGTATTTGGATCATCCCACATCTTGTCGCCCTTCAATCCAACCTTATCCACCCATTGTCTGTTTCCAACCCCTTCAGCGCTCTCAACCAAGCTGCTGCCGAGGACAATCAATCCATCCTGCGCCACAGCCACTCCGCCCCCCACCTCACCACCTGTATCTGTATTTGTATACTGCCTTGCCCACTTCAAGGCATAAGCTCCATCATCACCGATCTCCCACTTTGCGATCCACATATCGCTTTCCGTGGCGTATGTTGCACTATTTGACGTATGAATCTTGCCCGTTGAATAAATAAAGCCTTCTTTGATTTCTATATCCTCGGTACTCCCCGCAAATCCTAACTTTTCCTGTTCGATATTGACAAGAGAACCTATGAGACTTCCATCTGCCAAATTATAGACCTCTAAAAACCGTCTATCCTTATCGTTCGCCTTTTTGTATCCTCCAACATAGATTCTATCATTATCAATAACTATTGATTGAACATTTCCAGTAGTGGATTCATCCCCATATGCTGAAATCAAAACAGTGGGATCGTTGAAACTACGGCACTCCCACAGTGGATGATTATTCAGATTTCCACCAACACATATATTATCACCTTGAATATCTATAGAACTGAAACCTGAACCGGGATCCCCTGTCCAATAATCGCCAACAGCACCTGCACTATCAACACTCTTGATCCATCCTACCGTCTCCGGGTTTTGCGAAAATCCTGCAAAATAGAGTTTGCCATCTGCAACATGTAATCCCATGGCACGAGCATCTTCAATTGGCCAAGTGGTAATGGTTGAAAGACTGTCCCACGCAAGAGTAAATTCACTTAATGCCAAATCAAATTTATACAAGGCGGGATTATACAAGTACAAGGCAGGATCTGTTTTCCTAAAACCCGCAAAATAAATATTTCCGTTGAAGGCAACTGCCTTTTTTATGAACTCGTCAATACTTACGTTACTTCCGTTATTATCAACCGGCAGGTCCCCCAACCAAACCTTTGGCTCACCCCCCTCATCTTTTTGCAGGTTTCCATCTGAATCAACATATACAACGGCGAGATCCCAACCGTGTCCATAAACATCCCCATGTCCAAAACCCGCAAGGTAATAGCCACCACCAGCCGGGATGATACTTCGCGCGAACATACCTGCATTGAAATGATAATATTTCTCATCTAAAAGACTGCCCTCGGACGAATACGTTAGGAGAGTGGTTTGATAGTCTATAACATTTTGATATTCACTATAACCCATAGCAACCAGCACCCTGCCCGCATCATCCAAATAAATATCATAACCCTTGTCATAGTAATCCGGTCTTGCGCCGTGTTTCAGCGTATCTTCTCCAACATAAGCGGTTGTAAATGACCAGCTAAAGGGTTGTTCCCTCATAACACCCGCCTTATCAAACCAGCGCACTACAAGATCCACATCATGCACGGTATCATGGTCCCACTTAGGCAATGGTCTCCACTGCGTATAGAGATTGTCCTCAAACCATCCCTGCCATTCAATGCTGCCTGAAGAAATCGAAAGCTGCGGTTGAATTGTTACGCTTGGAATTGAGGAAGAAATCTGAACCTTTATCGGAGAATTTAAAGCCACACCGGTACTTCCGGGTTTTGGAAATATTTCAGAAATTACGGGATAGGGCATCGTTTTAAAACTAATCTTTTTAAGCACCTTATCCTTACCATGACCTTTTTTATAACTTGTAGTTACTATGTATTCAGTATTCGGATTCAAATCCTTAGATGGCTCAAAGGAATAAATACCAGACAATTCATCATACGACCAAACACCATCAACAGCAGGCTCAATGGCGCCAACCAGTTTAGAGATATTTTCTTTTTCAATTGAATATATCCTACTTGATATGGTTGGTTTTAATATAATATTTTCTGACTTGTCCGTTGGATAAATAGACTTGGCGGAAACTTCCAATACTGTTTCTTCACTAAAGAGAGTATTTGGATCTCCACCGGCGTCAGATGTTTCCTCGATATGTATACCGGAGGCCTCGCTTGTATCGGCATCCGAGCCCTTCCCCTTGCAGGAAACAAAAGAGACTAAAATGGCCAAAAATAACAAAATAACGAATCTACCCCTTGTCACCATAAACCACCCCTTTATTTTATAGCACTTTAAGCAAGTAAAGTGCCAAAATAAGAAAAAGTCCAGTTATTTTATCTTATTGAATTTAAAGAAAAACCTGGCTTTTATTTTTGAAAAGACCACTGAGGGGGTATTTCAGATGTCAATTTTATCATTCTGAGGTCAAGATCTTGACACTTTGAGGATACAGAGGGTTTGAGTTTTCAAACGCAGAGTGAGCAGAGAACGCTGAGTACGCAGA
>CAZHVX010000113.1:0-7399 GCA_964536295.1 uncultured Pseudomonadota bacterium | reverse complement strand
CCAGTGTGGCTGATCATCCTCTCAGACCAGCTAACCATCGTTGCCTTGGTAGGCCGTTACCCTACCAACTAGCTAATGTTGCGCAGGCCCATCTACCGTCGATAGCTTTCATGAAGAGGCCATCTATCTCCCTATCACCTGCGGATCAAGGGACGTACGCGGAATTAGCCTCGGTTTCCCGGGGTTATTCCCCTTCCGGTAGGTAGGTTACCTACGTGTTACTCACCCGTGCGCCACTTTACTCATCTCCCGAAGGAAACTTTCTCGTGCGACTTGCATGTGTTAAGCACGCCGCCAGCGTTCGTTCTGAGCCAGAATCAAACTCTCCAGTTAAATTCTAACCTGATTTGGAACGGGGGTTCCAAATCAAAGCATTATGTAGTAAAAAAAATTTACGTGAGATTATGCTCATTAGTCATTTTCTCACTATTCAGTTTTCAAAGAACCAAGCGCAAAGAACCCCGTCTCCCGGGATTCTGTTTTTTATCTAACTTGTCGTTTTCGTAAAAGAAATTAAGAACGTAAATTTTTTACCCCTCAAAAAGGGTATGCCTTCATGCTATAAAACAAAAAGATTGTCAAGCCCAAATGGGGAAAAAATATTTTTTTTGTATTTTTTTTTGAGGACTATGAGGTGTAGTGAAATTCTCTTTATTTTTCAATAGGTTGCATCGTGGTAGTTCAACGCCAAATCCTACCCAACTATGACTTTTTTGAACTTTCTTTTGCCGATTTGGAGGATATGTTCGCCATTTGGAAGGGTTGCCTGCGGGTCTTCCACCTTTTTGTCATCGATTTTGACCCCACCCTGGCCGATTAGTCTTTTACATTCGCCGCCACTGGAAACCATTCCCGATTCTGCCGCAAATTTAAAGATCAAGGTGCCCGATGCCACCTTTGCCGTCTCGATATCATTTGGCATTCCCTTTTTTGCAAAGACAATCTCAAATTCCCGCGCGGCCCTCATCGCTTTTTTGTCGTCGTGATAGCGTGCCGTTAATTCAAGTGCCAGCTTTTCCTTAACCTTCTTGGGATGTTCGATTCCTCTCTCAACCTTTCCGCGAAGTTCTTCAATCTCTTGCAGCGTCATCGTACTTAGCAATTCATAATAGCGCCACATTAAATTATCACTGACTGACATGATCTTTCCAAAGATCTCTTTTGCCGGCTCGCTGATGCCGATGTAATTTCCATAACTCTTCGACATCTTTTGAACGCCATCGGTTCCCTCTAAAAGTGGAAGGGTTAAAACGACCTGCTCTTCAACGCCGTAACGACGCTGGATTGCGCGCGCTGCGATTAAATTGAACTTCTGATCCGTTCCGCCGATCTCGACATCTGCCTTTAATGCAACCGAGTCATAGCCCTGCAAAAATGGATAAATAAATTCCATCACACTTATGTCGTCACCATTTTTATATCGATTTTGGAAATCGTCGCGCTCCAACATCCGCGCAACGGTATACTTTGATGTCAGCTCCAAAAAATCTACCGCGGTAAATTTTCTGAACCACTCACTATTGTAACGAACCTCGGTCCTTCTTTTATCGAGAATTTTAAATGCCTGTTTAAGATATGTCTTTGAAAACTCTTTAACCTCTTTTGGAGTCAATCTTTTGCGCGCCTTGTTTTGTCCAGATGGATCGCCAACCTGCGCGGTGAAATCACCGATCAAAAAGATTACGGTGTGCCCAAGATCCTGAAATTGACGCAATTTTTGCATCGAAACAGTGTGCCCTAGATGTAAATCGGGCGCCGTTGGATCATAACCAGCCTTGATGCGTAAGGGCTTACCCCTTTCAAGTTTTTTAACCAACTCCTCCTCGGATATCAGCTCAACGACTCCGCGTTTTATGATCTCTAATTGATGATTTGTATCAAGCATGCCTCTCCCCCTGTATAATGATATAGAAACCTCAGAAAAACTATCTTACATACCCTTTTGTCATCCTGAGTGCCAGCGAAGGATCCAGTGTGAGCACACTGGATTCTTCACTTCGTTCAGAATGACAATGCAATTAACAACGTCAACGTAAGCAACTTTTCCAGAGGTTCCATATAGATATACAAAAAGTCGAGAAGGATGTCTACAGATTATCTGGGCCTCAGATGTCTTTCCCTACGTTCACGATCCCTGCGAAGTTTCTCCACAAATCCACCCCTCCCTGATGGATCGTATATCTCCGCCAACGCCTCTATTTGTCCCTCACTAAAAGCCCTACCCAAATGGGGCCTGATCGTCTTAAATATAATTCCATTTCTATTCCTAAGTGCCTCTGCAAGTATTTTGTTATCAAGACTAATCCCCGTCAACCTGCGAAGTGTTTCCAGCAATTCCAATTTGTCGTGAGCATTTGGCACAAAAGTCAATCTTATAGCCAAATCCTCTACACTCTTGGTAAGGGCGTCAACGGACGCCAATGAACCCCTCGGCTGCACCACCGATGCTTTCACTTTACCCACAACCGCAATGTTTAGAAGTGGGGGCGAATCAGATTTACCGACTACCTCGACTCTTGCCCTACCAAGCAAATTTGAAAGCGCAGATTTAACCCTATTATAATCACTTGCCCTCCCGGGCCACATTGCATTGTAGGGAAAATATTCTATAGCTGCCTTAAATTCTACGCCTGCACTCTTTTTATCCCCCATCTTAAGAAAAATGCGCGCCTTATTTTCATGCATAAAACCGGCAAAGAGCAATTTCCCACTCTCCTTATATAATGTTATTGCACGATCATAATTTCTCAACGCCTCACTTAGATCGCCATATGCCGTGAGATATTCACCCCTGGTTGCAAAAATTCTAGCGGTGTGCAAAACCTCACCCGCTTCACTGTAATTCCTTTCGGCTGCTGTTAATTCCCTTAAGAAATTATCATGCTGTGAAATTCCCTTTCCCCTATTGTCTAGATACCATCTTTCCGCCTTGATAGCGCGCGTTAGCTTCTTTAGATTTTCGATCTTCAGTAACTCCGCTGATGCATCCCGGCCCAAACCCTTAAGCGCCCTCACCTTTAAACCCAACGCCTGCTCCTCCAACTTAATCAAATCTTCACGCAGATCCCCATCACCCATTTTATTATGTAGAAGTTCAATCGCCTCATCAAAGCTTTGAATACCATGTTCGGTTAAATTACTTTCCTGTGCCAGTTCCGTGACACCCCTAAGCGTTAGATATTTGAAGGTTTGTTCGAATTGGCCTGAGAGTTTCACGTGCACAGCCGCCGTCGTAAGACTGGCCTTTGCATTTAAATAATCTGCGTTTCTCACATAGGTCTCGGCATTTCTTAGATGATAATGTGCAATCGCATGAGACTTGAAGGATTGGATAGTTCTTCTCGGAGAAAACAACAAACCCGCCACTGTCCCAATCAACATTGGGGCAAGCTGCTTATCGTCATCCGGAGTGATTACAATATCCTGAGCAATATAGTTGTTTGGAATTTTAGTTAGCACATCACTGATCATAACTGCACCCTTTCTAATTGTATGTCATCCCCGACTTGAGATGCTGTTTCCGAAATATATCTTATACTTCTCGACTACGCTCGAAGAATATTAAACTGGCAACCATTATGGTTCGAGCAAAGTCGAGAACCAAAATTGCGACCTCAAAAAACCCTCGCCTGATTCCAGCCACGTTCAGAATGACGAACTGTGTGTGTCATCCTGAGCGTTAGCGAAGGATCCTGTGTGCATACCCTGGATCCTTCGTTCCCTGCGGTCACTCAGGATGACGCGCAATGTATGTCATTCTGAGGGAACAAAGTGACCGAAGAATCCAGAGTGCTCACACTGGATCCTTCGCTAACGCTCAGGATGACATTGCGCGTCACTTCCCCGACATCCCTCTATTTTTGAGATTTCTCAAACGTTCTTCTCTTGTTAAAACACGTGGTTTATCTACGACAAGGCTTCTTCTTATCGTTCTTGCCGCATCACCCAACTGTTTTGAGCGAATTTCACTTCCAAGCAACGGTCTGACCTGGGCAAACAACGCCTCGTTCCCTCCATCCAGCGCACGCGCCATCTCGGCCGCGTCGAGAGGATTTAATTTATTCTGTCGCCTCAAATCATTTAACCTATTTACAAATTCCACAACACGATTTTCATCCCCCCTTAACGCAAGCTTTCGCGCCAAATCGGTTAGCTCTTTATCAACCTGCATACGTGAGGTCAAACTATTTTTTGGAGGGGGATCTTTTTTTGCAGGTTCACCTGCCACGGCCACCTGGGCAACTCCGAAGCGATCCAAACTCCTCCACCCCGCGATTGCTATGGTAGGATTCGCCCTCAAACCATATTTTCTCGCAACGTCCTTTATCGAAACACCCAGTCTGCGCGCCATATCCCCTTCTGCAAGGGTTTCTGCAACAGCATAATGGTTGAGAGACTTTTGCATCAAACGTAAAAAGTCGGCACCCTCTGGATCCATCTGGGCCAGGTTGTTATAAATCTCACCCTTCTTCAGATATACCATGAAAAGTATCTCTGTATATTTATCCGTTTGATCTTTTCTTCCAACTTTTCCAAGCGCCATAAGGGCGGCATCAGAATCTGTAAGTGCTGCTTCGTATACGCTGCGTGCGCTTTCATCATTATGTTCAACGGTCCAGGCTATATTGCCCAACAATAGGCCCACCTCCGCTATCTCAACATGTATCTCACCCACATTGATCCACCCCTGAAGATCGCGGTAGCTGGAAAGGGCCTCTCTAAACTGCCCCATCACCTTCTTCAATAATATTTTTCTAACCGACACGTTCTCGCTGTGGGAGATGAGAACCTTCGCCTCCATTGCGCGGCTCACTAAATCTGCGGAATCTTTTTGAAGCTTCAACTTTTCTTTTTTTGTTGGTCGTGTTGCAAAACCCATTAGGAAAAAAGAGATAACAAACTTGCTCCATGCTGTGTCATTATTCACTGTATTCGCAGAAGATAAACTTCCGCTAAAATCTAGGTAATTCGATAAATTGTGGATTCCCGCCTTCGCGGGAATGACATATGAAAATGAATCCCGAAACAAATCGATTACTCTCTCAAAATACTGATATGTAACCTTCAAATCGCTCATAAAATTATTTTTTTCTTAATGTTTCCCTTCTCTCCGCATCCCTATTGCGCTGCAATTCCAGTCGCTCCACATACTTTGTAGCCACGTAAAGATCGGTTTTATATCGTTCCAGATAAAATCTACCGATCCAGCTCTCAAGCTCTCTATACAAAATTGGATTTCTATTAGTTAGTGCAGCAATAAGCTGCTGCTCCGAAAGATCCAATCCAAAACCAGGTTGTTCCTGCAGCAATTTTGCAAGCCTTTGCAGATTTTCGCGTGTTGGATTAGATATCAATTGCGCCGCGATTGGAAGAAATTTTCCTCTAAATTCTTTTTTAAATTCAACAAGCTCAACACGATCGATCCCTCTGGGTGAAGGTTTTTCGGCCCTCTCCCCAGCAACCTCCACCCGCGCAACGGACCTCGCCCCCTCTGTTTTCCTACCGACTACCCCAATTGTTGCAACACCACTTTGGCCCCACTTTGGATGAAGAACTACCTCATATTGAGACTTTCGTCCGGCATACGCCGCATTGCCCTCCGCCTCGACCCGTTCCAGAAGACGCGCAACATCCGGGTCTATAGCTATCTGTTCAAGCTTGCCATCTGGTGCGAGTTTTAGCTCGAGCAGGATCCTTCGCGCATCCGCCACATAGTCAGCTGGCACCTTTGGATGTGAGTATCTCACATTGCCCATGACCAGGGCTTCATTCAGTGGATGCTGATGCAACTGCCCGGCCACTACGGTACCGTCTCTTAAGATTATTTTTGCACGACTTGGCAGTTTTCCGCCAAAACACTCTATTGCCTTTTTCCTCAAGATCCTTATAAATTCACGAAGGTCTCCATTCTCTATTTCTTCTAATGGAACCCAATCCTCCTTTTTGGCAATTACACGATAGATCAGATCCTTCATCTCTCTCTTCATTTTCGTATAGGCAAACGTTCCGTCATCGAGCCTTTCGATCTCCAACACTGCCAGCCTTAATTCAAGCCAAAAGGTTTTTTGGGGTTTTTTCTGTGAATACGATATGGTTCCGTCAACGGGGAACCTCCGGATCGAATTTTTATCGGTAATGGTAACATTATAACCATCCCTGGTGCCTATCGATATCGGAATTTTTCCGCCATAGGCCCTTATCATCTGCCATCGTGTGATTTCCACCAACCTTCGCAAAGCAGGATCTTTTATATTCTCTAATGGTTCCCACCCCTCGTGTTTGGCTATTACCTGATAAATTAATTTTTGAAAACGCACGCTTTCAACCATAATGGCCAAGTCAGGCCCGGTGGAAAGGTTCCCATGTAAAACAATTTGTTTGAAAGCGGAATGTCTATCAATATGATCATACTTACCCTCCCCAACCACCTCGGCATCAAAGAGAAGCCGTCTGATATAATTCCAAAACAACGAAGCAGTTGTGTGAGATACATACTCCAAACTTCCATCTTTTAAGAATAAGGTGAAAAAATCTTTTTGGTCCAACCGAGCACTCTTCCATCCACTCACGGTTTCAAACTCCCTCATGATCATGTTACCACCATGTATCTCAAACGCCTTTTTGCGGAGCACCCTCAACAGTTCCCTCAAATATTTATCCTCGATCTGATCAAGTGGAACCCAGCCACGCTCCGCTGCAACTGCCCTATACATCGCTTTTTCCGCTTCAACATTATCGTATCGTATATATCCGATATTCTTATCCCAGTGTTCGTGATAGAGCTCGCCATCTTTACCACGTTTCAAATATAAAAACACCATCCTTACATTTCGCCAAAATTTTTCGGGATTATATTTTGATTCATAACGAGTTGTTCCGTATTTCATTAATTCATCAATCGGTATCCCGTTTAGTTCTCCGCTATACCAACCATCCACCGTAGTAAAACCACTCCCTGGTAACCTGCCACCAAAAAGTTCAATCGCTCTTTCTCTGATCATTCTGACCACATCACGGTATTCTTCTGAAATTTTATCTAGGGGAACCCATTGTTCAACACCCTCGATGGCCTTTGGTATTAACTTATATACAATTGGATCGGGCTCAACGCGAATAAACTTGCCTTGAGTATTTTTTCTCACACCTAACAGGACATCTATAAGATGCTGCCAGAAAATTTGAGGTTTATATGTTGAACCATAACGAATGGTACCATCCCTTAAAAAATCATTTAGCGGGGTAGCCTGTAATGCACCGCTGTGCCAACCATCTACAGTAGAAAAACCTTTTTTTGGCAATGTTGCATTTTGAAAAAATGCATTCGCTTTTTTGCGTGCCATCATCACCAATTCGCGACGATCTTCTGGAATGTCTTTCAACGGAACCCAATGATCCTTTC
>CAZHVX010000112.1:0-7445 GCA_964536295.1 uncultured Pseudomonadota bacterium | reverse complement strand
CTGCCCTTATTACTGGAATGATGGATGCAAGGAAGAACGAGGTAATCTGGGGGGCGGTTGCCAGTGGCGTAAGCTCCATTGCTCAGGTTACTGCGGCGTGGGTTTTGAGCTACTACAACTGGAAGATCCAGGAAAAATGGGCGGATACGAAATATAGTATCGCCACCCTACAGGATCAAACAACCCAATTAGCACTTAGCTACGATATGCAATTCAAGACACAGGCGCTTTCCAGCCAGATGGAAGTAGCCAAAGAGTCTATTAAATATCAGGATAAATCCGATAGACGAAATTTCATTGTCAAGTTAGTCGCCATCCAAGCCAAGAAAGAGTATCTTCTCAATAACGTCCGTGCAAACCGCACCTACTACGAATTGGGCAATCCTTCAATGAGTTAAAGTATATTCTATATATAATAATATAACCACTTAATTTTTAAAATATTATTGTGTCATCCTGATCCCGAGCAAAGCGAGGGAGAAGGATCCAGCTTGAGTACTCTGGATCCTTCGATCGTTTCACTCCCTCAGGATGACGTAAAAAAACGCAACTTTGGGATCCCTACCCGCCGATAATAGTATTGAAAGGGAAAAATTATGTATTTTGCAGGAAAGACAACAGTCGATACCAACGCACTACTCAGCGATATGCAAACCCAGGCATGGGCCGGCGCCCTGGGTCAAGGGATCTCCTCTGTTATGCAGGCCGGTGGTGCCATATGGGTGGGATGGCTGCAAAGAGATGCACAGGAATATGCGGCAAAGCAGGCCCTTGAAGGTGCCAGATTTACAAATCAGGAGGCAAAGGCAGGATTGGATTATGCGTTTGGCCTAAAATCGAAGGTTTTAAAGATTCAAAGCGCATTGGCCAAAACAGCGCTAAAAATGCAGGATGTTGAGGATAGAAAGATTTTCGTATCCAAGTTGGTTTCCATACAGGCAGGAAATGACTACAAAACAGCAGCTTCCACATTTGATCATCCATTTTATAACTACGGAACCCCCGTTCAACAGAAAAAAGCCAGTTAAATCAACTACATGTCATTCTAAGGAAACGAAAGTGACCGAAGAACCCAGGTATATACACTGGATCCTTCGCTATTGCTCAGGATGACCACCATTGTGTAAAATATTTTTTTCTCGAGGCAACTTTTGCCCTCCACCCCACCGATAATACTAATAGAAGGTTAATTTCTGGAGGTTTTATATGTTAAAAGGTGGAACAGTAGTTTGCGTTGTAATGCTTCTTGGAACCGCTGTAACGGTTGGTGTCTCGGTTTGGCAGGGTTATGAAAACCGCGCTCAGCAGAAAAATTTTGCCGACAAACAACTTGCCAGAGAAAAAACAGTCGCCGACAGGATGAAAAAATGCCGTATGGCAAAGGCCCTGACCGATAGCGCCCTTTCACTTGCACAAACCCAGGCCGCCACCCTTGTTACCCACTATCGTGTCAAACAGCACAGGGAATGGCAGGACAAGATTAAAGACAGTAAATCCAGTTATCAAAATGAAATTACGCCCACTATTCCACTTGAAATATACCAGGCTGCTCAAAGAGATTACGGTCATCCGGTATATACAAAGGTAAATCCCGGCACGTATAATCAACAGCAGGGCTATGCACCATCAAACACCGCCGTGTCCAATTCCTAACAAATAATGAGTGCGCAGAGATTCTAAACGCTGAGAATCTTGAGATCTCTGAGATCGCTGAGTTTTTTTAATTCTAAGACATAAAAATCTCAGAGCCCTCAGCGTCCTCAGCCTACTCTGCGTTAAAACCTCTGTGGACTCATAGTTGATTCCAGATATGGACAAAATGTCAAAGTTACGTTAGTATTGGCGCATTATGGCTGCATTTAATCAAATGGAATTTATCTGGACTACCCTAGAAAAACGTGAGGACGGCCTTTATGTCCTTCTAACAGCGGATGATCTTAACTACCTATGGCACGTGGGCTTCGTGGATACGGAACAGTGCCCCATAAATGAGTGGGTAGATGCATTTGAGGATAGCAAACAACCGGATGGCACATATCACGTTACAAAGGATGAATTTCTTGCCAAGGACAAGCATCGCTATCAGGGGATAATACACGTTCCATTTGATGCGATGAGAATAAATGAGGGGAAATATACAAATGATGGATTAAATGATCTTATCGAAAAGAGCATTAAACCATCCCTTGATTATCCCCCCGATGAACTTCATAAATTTTTTGAAGAGTTTAAAGAAAAATATCGGGACAAAGACGATCTTATCGTTATGGATATGACCGGTAAAAAAGAGATTGGAAAGCTCATTGAAGACAACCCTTCTCCGCTTCGTTGCCTCGAATTCATATACGATGAAATGGCATACGCAATGGCAGTATCACAGGGTGAAGAAGAGATTCAACCCGTTGCAGATGGCAAGCAATCGGCGGCCGTTGAGGCCAGTTGTTTCATGTCAACCCCATCTACCAAAACCGAAGAGCTTGGAAAACAATTAAAAAACCTTGAGGCTTCTTCGAAATCCAAGGAAGAAAATGTTGTTGATGAATCAAAGACAACGGATTTAAAATCTATCATAAGAAGAAAACGGGGATTTAGGGGATAACCCTAAATTGTGAGTGCGCAGAGTTTTCAACGCAGAGATTGCTGAGTTCTCGGAGAACGCTGAGTTTTTATATTGTTTGTACAATCGATTGAATTAAGGAACCTCTGAAAAATTGCTGGTCTGTCATCCTCGCGAATGCGGGGATCCAGTCTTTTCAATAAATTATACATTCTGGATCCCCGCTTTCCAGGCTGTGTCACAATAGGGACTTTTCACTTTTTTGTCATTCCTGCCCCCGCCTGCGCGAGGGTAAACTCCGGCAGGAATCCAGTAATTTCAATAAGTTCTGGATCCCTGCCTCCGCAGGGATGACATCAAAAAAGCATTGTGACACAGCCTGTTCGCGGGGATGACATGAGTGGTCGGGGACACGAAAGAACCAAGAAGTCTCAGAGCCCTCAGCGGGCTCAGCATACTCTGCGTTTAAATCTCTGCGTACTCATTCCTGGAGTTTCTCCATCTCTTTTTCCTGACAGGAATCGGCAACCTGCCTTACAACGGTTAACTCACGTTCAAGCTCACGTATCCTTTTATTCTTTGCACGAATCTGCATGGCCTTAAATAGCGATGGAAGGGCCTCCAACAATGCGATTGCAACCATCCCAAGACAGAAAGATATCAAAAGGATAAAGCCCAAAGGAATCGGAGCGGATTCCAGCGCCATCAGATATGGAATGCGGAACTTAAATGTCATTGCGAAACCAAATGTATCCGCGTCTAGGTTGCAATAAATGAAATTTAAAAAACTAAAGAATATCGTCGCCATCATTAATGAAAAGATAAATCGTCTCATATTTTGCAAGCTGAGAGAGCTTAGTTGAGAGTTAAAAAATATATTTCAACTCTCAGCTCTCAACTCTCAGCTTATTTTATCGAAATAGGCTTTTAATCTATTATAGGTATCCCCCAAGTATTCAGGCATTGATTTTGTTTTTGCAAATATTGGAAAAAAATTTGTATCGCCATTCCAGCGCGGAACAACGTGCAGGTGCAAATGCTCTTTAATCCCTGCCCCGGCCGTCCGCCCAAAATTGAATCCCATATTAAAACCCTCTGCGTTCATCTCCTTTTGGATAATCTCCGCAGATTTCCCCGCCAATTCCAACAGCTCGGCATTCGTTTTTGAATCCAATTCTAGAAGGTTTGCTGTGTGTTTATTGGGAACAACCATCACATGACCAACGTTGTAGGGATATCTATTCATAACCACGTATGAATGTTTGCCACGATACAAAACAAGATCTGATTCATCATCCTTGGATTTATGGAGATTACAGAAGAGGCACCCCTCTTTGTATTTATCTTTTAGATTGCGAATAAATTCCATTCGCCATGGAGCCCAAAGTGTTTCCATATTAAATTCGGTTAGGTTATACGGTAACGAAGCCTGTATAGGTAACGTTTCATGGTTAAAGTCAATGCCGTGACCATTACCCATTAACGATACGGGCAGCTTCACCGACAAACGTTAACCAATATTATTTACTTTTTCCTTCAATTCCTTACCAACCTTGAAAAAAGGAACGCGGCGAAGACCAACATTTACCTTTTCGCCGGTTTTAGGATTTCTGCCGATACGTGGAGCTCTTTCTCTAACTTCAAAACTACCGAAACCGCGGATTTCGATCCTATCCCCGCGTGATAGCGAACGAGTCATACTATCAAAAACGGTGTTTACAATAATTTCAACATCGCGCATTGCCAAATTGGGTAATTTTTCAGCAATCTTTTGAATCAAATCACTTTTATTCATTATTTCCTCCTGTTACTGTATGTCATTCTGATCCCGAGCATGGCGAGGGAGAAGAATCCAGATTCAAACACTGGATCCTTCGCGTCCCTACAGACGCTCAGGATGACGCGCACTATTCATGCAAAAAATAAATTCCAGCTGACGCATCCGTTAAAATTCTTTCCATTTTGTCAAATAACCCAACTTTACTATTTTGCATTACATAGTCTAAATATTTAATCTTCTTTTTGTCTGGGTAAAAAATATCAGGCTCCCCTTCTATGCCGGCAAGCTTCTTTGCAAGATCAATGGCAGATTGGATGTTGCCAATCTCATCGATTAATCCAAGTGCCAACGCTTCTTCTCCAGTAATTATCCTACCGGTTGCAAATTCATTTACCTTTTCGATATCGATTTTTCGACTATCGGAAACATCTTTTTTGAATTGCTCATGCAAACGAGAAATCAATTCCTGAAGAACATCGCGTTCTTCATCTGTCATAGGACGGGAAAAGGCAAACATATCTTTATATTTACCCCCCTTGAAATTTTCATATTTGATCATTGCCCAATCAAGAATTTTAGACAAATCAAGCCGCTTTGTAATAACGCCGATACTCCCCGTTAACGTTCCGGGATTGGCCACGATCTTTGTTGCACCAGAGGAAATATAGTATCCACCCGATGCTGCTATGGTTCCCATGGAAACGATCACCGGTTTTTCTGCCGCAACTCTCTTTACTTCCTGATAAAGCTCCTGTGAGGCACCGATCGCACCACCTGGGGAATTTACCCTCAAAATAACGGCTTTTATATCATCATTTTTTCGAAGTTTCTCAAGTGTATTTATCTTCTCGTCAACATCGAAGATGAATCCCTCGACCTTAGTGATGGCTATATCCCCCGTTCCCTCCATTGCAAAGTATGACAACGCACCAAAGAAAAAGGCAGCAACGAAGAGAATTAGAACTACAAAGATTGTAATTACAATTTTACTCTTTGAACCCATTGTTTTATTCCATTTGTCATTGCGGATCCGGCACCGTATGTGTCATCCAGTTAACGACACTGGATCCTTCTCCTTCGACTCGCTTCACTCGCTCAGGATCAGGATGACAAACCAAGCTGCAATGACAACACATTATTCCATGCTCAACATTAATTTACTTTCTCTATGATTAAGGACCGATATCTTCGCTGTAACCTCTTCACCCTCTCTAAGCTCACCCCTGACGTCTTTTGCGGGCAATAAGCCAACGATATCTTCTTCTAACTCAACAAGAGCGGCGGTTTGGGTAGCCTTGATAACCTTACCACTTACTTCATCGCCCTTTTTATATATATCCATTATTCTGCTCCAGGGGTCATCATGAAGTTGTTTGATACCAAGTGAAAACCTTTCCTGTTCTGAATCGATATTCAAAACCAGCGCATCAATTTCCTGGCCCTTTGCAAAGATATCTGATGGATGAGTGAAGTTTTGGATCCAGCTGATATCGGAGATATGAATTAATCCATCAACGTCGCCACCAACATCAACAAAGATACCAAAGTCAGCAATATTCTTAATTGTTCCATGAACCTGCGAACCAATTGGAAATTTCTCATCCAATTTATCCCATGGATTTGGCTCGAGCTGTTTGATGCCAAGTGAAATCCTTCTATTTTCCCTGTCAACATCAAGAACTATTGCATCTACTGCATCATTTAGATTTATCATCTTTGATGGATGACGAACCTTCTTGGTCCAGCTCATCTCTGAAACATGAACCAAGCCTTCGATCCCAAGCTCTAATTCAATGAACGCACCGTAATCGGTTACGTTGACGACTTTTCCGGCAACCCTGGAACCAACCGGGAACTTTTGTTCGATTCCTTCCCACGGATCATCTTCCAATTGCTTTAAACCAAGAGACACGCGCCCTGAATCCGAATCAATCTTTGTGACAACCACGCGGATGTCATCGCCAACTGAATACATCTCTGATGGATGACTGATACGTCCCCAGGTCATATCTGTAATATGAACCAATCCATCAAAACCGCCCAGGTCAACGAATACACCATAGTCGGTAACGTTCTTCACGATACCTTCCAGGATCTGTCCTTCTTCCATGCTTTCGGCATTGACATCTTTCATGTGTTCGCGTTCTTTTTCAAGTACGGATTTTCTTGAAACGACAACATTGCCTCTGCGCTTGCTCATCTTAACAATTTTAAAGCGGCATTTTTTGCCGACAAATTTATCAAGATTTCTGATAGGTCTGATATCAACCTGCGAGCCGGGTAAAAACGCCTTGACGCCGATATCGACGGACATTCCGCCCTTAACCTTAGAAACGATTGTGCCTTCTATCACACCGTCGGTTTCAAAGGCCTTCTCCAAACGATCCCAGGTACGCACCGTGTCGCCTCTTTCTTTCGAAAGAACTACTGTGCCATCGGGGCCTTCGATGCTTTCCAGAAGAACTTCAACCTTATCACCGACCGCTAAATTTAATACACCGCTGGTTGTGCCGAATTCTTCAACTGGAATTCTGCCCTCAGATTTAAACCCTATATCTACAACTACGAAGTCTTTCATTACATCGACTACCGTAGCTTCGACTATGTCTCCTTCCTTAAAAGATTTTTTCTTTTCGCTCTCCTCAAAGAGCTTGGCGAAAGCGCCACCTTGTACTGTTTCTTGTTCCATCATGTTAATGGTTCTCCTTTCCTGTAACCGCAGATTTCGCTGATTAAGACTGATTACGCTGATATTATAATGTATCTGTGTAATCAGCGTTTTAAATCCGTGTAATCTGCGGTTGCAAAAGTGGGCGAAAGATAACAGGTTTTTTTGATCAGTCAAGAAAAATATCTATATTCTGAGGGGTTAGAATGATTTTTTCGCCATTTTGTGATTATGCGCATTGTGAAGGGATTTTAAGGCGCTTGATGTCATTCTGAGCCATGGGCGAAGAATCCAGGGTGCATACACGGGATCCTTCGCTATCGCTCAGGATGACCCACAATTATCGTCATTCTGAACGGAGTGAAGAATCCAGGGTGCATACACGGGATCCTTCGTTATCGCTCAGGATGACCCACAATTATCGTCATTCTGAACGGAGT
>CAZHVX010000111.1:0-7483 GCA_964536295.1 uncultured Pseudomonadota bacterium | reverse complement strand
ATTATAGGAGGGATAATGAAAGGAAAAGAGTTGCCTAAATTGATTGAGGAGTCGGTTGAGTTTATTCAAAAAAAGACATCCATAATGCCTAAAATGACCGTTGTTTTGAGTGGTGGGCTTAATGATTTCGTTGAGGCTATGGATGATAGGGTTGCGATTTCCGCGGGTGAAATACCTCATTTCCCCACTCCAACTGCTGAGGGACATAAGGGGCTCTACATCTTTGGAAAATTGGATGGAGTTCCAATAGTTGCCATGAAGGGTAGATGTCATTTCTATGAGGGATACTCACCGGTAGAGATTACATATCCACATCATGTTTTAAATGCATTGGGATCAATGACATTGATAAACGTCAATGCTACCGGTGGAATAAATGCAAAGTATAAACCCGGTGATATAATGTTGATTAAGGATCATATCAACCTGATGGGTATTAATCCGCTGGTTGGGGTATCGAACTATAACCCAAAGGCTCAGTTTCCTGATATGACAAATGCTTACGACGAAGATCTTAGAAGGATTGCGAAGGGGATTGGAAAGGAAATTGGTTTAAAACTTCATGAAGGTGTTTATATTGCAACTAGCGGCCCAAATTACGAAACAAAGGCAGAGATTGCGGCGTATCGCAATTGGGGCGCGGATACCGTTGGTATGTCTACGGTTCCAGAGGTTTTGGTCGCAAACTATCTTGGTATGAAAGTAATTGCTTTTTGTTGTATTGCAAATCTTGCGGCGGATCTGCATCCTGGTGGGATGAGCCATCAGGAAGTTTTGGGGGCAATGAAATCTCTCGAACCTAAGTTGGTTTTATTATTAATAGAAACCGTTAAGAAAATTGGAAGATTATAAGATGGGCAACAGAAAAGAATATTTAAAAAAAGAAATTGCAAGAATTTCCCAAAAATTGGATCAAAAAGGTTTTGGTGCAAATCACGATGGAAATATCACATGTCGTTTTGAAGAATATCTTCTTGCGACACCTACGGCAGAATCCAAAGGCGATATTACATCAGAAATGATTATTATGTGTGATATGGATGGTAAGAAAGTTGAAGGTGTTGGAAATTCCTTTTCAGAGATCAAACTTCACCTTGCTGCATACAGGTCGCGTGATGACGTTAAGGCGGTTGTACATGCACATCCGCCATATTCTACGGCACGCGGCTTGGCGGGGCTTCCACTTGAAGATGTTCCGATTCCCGAATCAATAGTTTCGATTGGTAATATTATTCCTGTTGCTGCATTTGCAATGCCGGGGGCACCCGAGAACGATCAAATAGTTGCCAATATGTTAGAAGTGTCGGATGTTTTTATGATGCCTGGTAATGGTGTGTTATCAGTAGGCGATGATTTGACTCAGGCCTATTTAAGGCTTGAGCTTGTAGAACATCTTGCGAAGATTGTGGTCCTGACAAATCAGATCGGCAAACCATTTGAAATGAACGATGGAGATATAAAAAAACTTCTCGATAAACGTGCATCAATCGGTTTGGGACCAGAGGGTAGGGTGAACAGATCAGAAAAGGTTAAGGTAGAAGGCTCATCTTCTGAGCTTGACGATCTAAAGAAGATTATTAAAGAAGAGGTGAAAAAAGTTCTTACTAGATGACGGGGCGGAGAAGTTTCCCGAGGGCTCACTTGGATATCTTTACAACCTGACCCTGTGCCAGTTTAGTTCCCCATAAATTGTTGTCTTTTCTGATCTTCCAGGCAGGAACGTTGTATTTCTTTGCCAGATTGCTCACCCCCTCATTTTTGCTGGCCGTGTGCCACTTTACACCGCCCTCTTTTTCGGCCATCATCCTCATTATTATAAGGGCGTGGTTGCCTTTGTCATTGGGTACCCTTAATTCATATCCCTTTGGTAGATAGGTTAAGGGTTCGAAAAGTTTTTCATTCAGGGCCGTGTTGAGATGTTTTAAGGTTTCGATGCTTATATTGCAAAGCTTGGCCAGTTCAGTTATTGAAGTCGGATGCGTTGTAATGATCTGATCATATCTCTGTGGAGATTCTAATTCTATTTCTCCAAAATAATATCTATTGTTTTCTGCAACCTCTAGTGCTGCTAAAAAAGATGGATAGAAATTTCTAGATGCAAAACCGTAACCACTTTTATCTTCAAAGTTGTGAATGATTTTTTCGATGCTTCTCGTTCCAAGTTGTTTAACTGCCTTTTTCATCCTGCCTGCACCGCTGTTGTATGCATTAATTGCCAGGGGCCATGTTTTTAACTCGTCATAATTGTGTTTGAGAAGTTTTGCCGCTGCAAGTGTCGCCTTAATGGGATCATTCCTTTCATCTATTATATCATTTACGATGATATAACGCTTGGCAGTGTCTGGCATAAACTGCCAAACTCCCGATGCTCCCACCTTAGAGCGGGCACGAATATTGAACATTGATTCAACGAATATCAATCTTGTTAGTTCCCTCGGCATTCCTAGGTTTACAAAGATTTCTTCTATTTTGCCCAGATATTCACCCGATACAATTAATCCTTCTAAAAATTTATTTTGCAAACCAGTTTGTTCACGTATCCGTTTATCCTTTGAAGCCTGTAGAAACTTGTCTTCATCCGGAACATCTCTAAATATACGTTTGATATTCCATTCCATGTCATTCAGTTCTGTTGCTGGTGGATTGCTGTGGAGTTTTAGTAATACCGCCTCAATTTTTTTCTTTTCCCTTTCGATAATTTTCGAGCGTTTTTTATATATCGTGGCCAAATCCATTGAAGGATCCTTGTACAACGGAGTAAAATCTACAATACCATAGACGATATTTAAGTACTTACCATCATGAAGTACTGAATGAAATTCATCATATTGACCATATGTATTTTTCCAGAATTCAACCTCATTTTCCAAGCTGGCCGGAACATTGAAAAGGTATTTTCCAGCGTGAAATCCTTTTCTCAGGGGCTTGTAATCTGAAAGTGATGGAGGGGGGTATTCAATGCTTTCTATCTCTTGGTATGGTGCTTCCTCAATCTCCTGTTGTGTTATCTGCTCCTCCCTTTCGGTTTCAATAACAATTACAGGGCCCGCCATTGACTTGATGTCTATGGCCCTTGGGAGAGATGACGTTTTATGGTTTTTGACATAGTACTCTTTGGGATTTACGATCTGCGAAAGCGAAGAATAATTTGTATGAGCATTTTTTAGTGATGGTTCTTCTTTTTTTAATTTAGAGGGTAAGTATAAACCAAATAGCAGATAAAATCCGACGACTATATCTAGTGCAATTATTAATGTTGTTATTGATCTTTTCATTTATATTCCGAAATTGTTTTTACAAATCCATCTTGAGCATTGTGTAGAACATCCAGATTTGCGGATGTATCATTGATAATAATTACATAACATAATGTATCGTTATTTTTGTCTGTTACAAAACCGGCAAGTGCGCTTACTCCATCTAACGTGCCGGTTTTTGCACGCATATCCCTGTAGATGGACGCATTTTTATGGCGAGATCTTATTGTGCCGTCGGTTCCGGCGATAGGAAGGGATGCTATAAACTCGGGCCGAATTGTGAAATCCTGATACGCAGCCATCATTACTTGCGCTAACTGATATGCGCTTATCTTCGTCTTTCGTGATAGGCCGGATGCGTTTTCCAAAAAGTATCCCTTCTGAACGCCGGATTTATCAAGCCAGGATTTAATCGCCTTAATCCCTTTTTCCGTTGAACCTGGAGCTCCATATTTTACGGCACCAAGATGTTTTAGCAGCTGTTCAGCAACAAAGTTATTGCTGTACTTATTCATATCGCGAATTATTAACGAGAGTGGTTTGGATTCATAATCAAGCAGAACCTTTGTATTACTTGGGGCCTTGCCAAAACTAATTTCACCGACTGCGTAGATCTGATTTTGTCTTAGGAGTTCCTTTAGGACCTGACCATAGTAATAATCAGGTTTACTTATATTGCGATAAAATGTCTTGGGCTCACTGTTAACCGCGATACTTCCCTTAACAGTTATTGTATCTCCGCCTTCAGATGAATAACGATCAATGTTGAGATTTGTTTTTGTTGAAGTTGTAGCCTTATTGTTCACATATACGTAGTTTGTTGGTGGATCCAGTTCAATATATGCCGGAAGACCTGTTTCTCCCGATGGACGAACTACTACAGATATAGAGTTAAAGTTTAGAGCCAATGGACTTATCAGTGGATTGTATGCGCGATGATTTTCTTCGATCTCAATTGCCCCTGGAAAATCAAAGTTATCAAAGTAGCTATTGTCGAGGATGATGTTTCCTTTAACTTTCTTTATTCCATTGGCTTTTAGTAATGTAGTAGTCCTCCAAAGTCTTTCAATAACCATGAATGGATCACCATCCCCCTTCACCCATAGGTTTTTAACCTCGCCATGGTCAATTGGTTCATCTGTTAAGAAGAGGGTGTGAAACCTATGATCTGGGCCGAGTTCTTTAAGGGCAGTGGCCGATATTAAAAGTTTAACTGCTGAGGCCGGATTTAGAAGATCATGGTGTTTTTTTGATGCAAGGATCTCCCCATTTTCGGGGTTGGCTATTATGTACGATATCTTACTCTTGCTTAGCTGTGCGTGTCTCAGATAAACGTCAATCTTGCGATCCAAAACAGTTTTATCCGATTCTGCGCAGATTGGTGCGCAAAGTATCATTAAAAGCGATATCAGGATTAGTTTCTTTACCATAAATATAGGCTAACCCGGATTTCTCACCAGTTGGTTCGAAATCCGCCCTCCGGGCTTCGACTCATCCCGCTTAAGGCGGGATTCGCTCAGGATTAGCCTTGAGCGAGGTGCAAAATGCACCAAGTCGAAACTTTTTGCGCCAAGTGGCGCAAAAAGTGTATTTCTCACAAAACGCATTAGCGTATTGTGAGACTTACAGGCTAACTCATTGACAAGATTTTTAAAATCTCGGATAGTCTAACACAGGCTTGATTGGAATGTCAAAATGTTGTCTTGGATGGAGGGGGTATGTCTAAAAAAATCACTTTGTTGTTTGTTTTCGCACTACTGGTTATCTCTGGATGTAGCGGTAAAGAAGTGCCAAGGGATGAATTGGTGGTTGCTATCAGCAATAGTCCCCAAACTCTGGACCCTCGTCTTGCTACCGATTCCTACGCGATGAAGATAAAACATCTCATTTTTAACGGATTGCTTAAAAGAGACAAAAATATGGAGCTGACGAATGATCTGGCTGACCGGCATGAAATGTTGTCACCCCTTCATTTTAGGTTTTATCTCAAAAAAGGGGTGAGGTTTCACGATGGTCATGAACTGACCAGTGAAGATGTTATTTATACATATCAATCAATATTGGATGATAAGCTAGTTTCTCCATTTAGAGGCGAAGTCAGTAAAATAAAAAATATTAGTGCGATCGATAAATATACGGTTGAATTTAAGTTAAAAGAAAAATATGCGCCGATTTATACCGTATTTACATATCAAATCGTTCCGAGGCTGTCCGGCAAAGAGCTTAACGATCATCCGGTTGGAACGGGTCCTTATAAATTCGTAAGTTATAAAACAGATGAAAAATTGAAATTGGAATCATTTAGCGAATATTTCGGTGATAAGGCAAAATCCAAATTCATTACATTCAAAATCGTCAAGGATGATAATGCAAGGGTAATGGAATTGATAAGGGGAGGTATCGATTTAACAATTAACGGAGTTCCTCTTTTGTTATTATCAAAGGTCACCGATGAAAAAAATCTGGATATGTTAAGTGACGATGGTCTTTCTTTTTATTATTTGAATATAAATTTGAAGGATTCCGTCCTGAGTAAGAAAAAGGTTCGACAGGCGATTGCGTATGCCATCAATAGGGATGAGTTGATAGAGTACAAGATGAAGAATATGGTCTACAAGGCGGATTCTATGTTGTCTCCAATTCATTGGGCATATGCGAAGGGCCTTTTTAGCTATGAATATGATCCCGATAAGGCAATAAAACTTCTGAATGGTGAGAAATTCAAACTTACAATAAAAACATCCACAAATAAAGAAAGGTTGGCGATAGTTTTACTCATTGCCGAACAGTTAAAAAAGGTTGGCATTGATGCAAATGTTCAGGCCTTTGAATGGGGAACCTATTATAGGGATATAAAAAGTGGAAACTTTCAATTGGCTTCCTCTATGTGGGTTGGCGTTACAGAACCAGATATGTATTATAATGTTTTTGCATCCGATGAATTTCCCCCCGATGGTTTGAATAGGGGGTATTATTTCAATAAGACGGTTGATAGATTGTCAAAGCTTGCAAGGGAGGAGATGGATCAGCAAAAACGTCGCAAATATTATGAGGAGATTCAGAAAATTGTGCAGGATGAACTTCCATATATAAATATGTGGCACGAAAAGAATATTGTCGTGTATAATAAGCGTCTAAAGGGCGTGACGGTTTTGCCGCACGCTAGTTATTATAACTTGGCGGAGATTTATAAAAAGTAGGGTCCGTCGTTTAGGGGTGAGGAAGCTCGTATCGTTTTCGGTAACGTTAACGTCACCCCGAACGATACGGGCAGCGTTAACGATAAACGTAATCCGTTATTTTGATATGTTTAAATATATTACAAAACGCATATTGATGCTCATTCCGGTTGTTATCGTTGCATCTACCCTGGTGTTTGTTTTGTCACGCGCGGCATTGCCGGGTGATCCGGTGGATTTTATTTTGGGTGACAATGCACTTCCTGCGGATGTTCAGCATTTAAGAACACAACTTAATTTGGATAAGCCGTTACTTGAACAATATGGGAGTTTTCTAGTCGGAGTTCTAACTTTTGAATGGGGAGAGTCCATTTTCAAAAAACAGGAAGTGAGTTCATTGATTGCTGAAAAGATTTTAGCAACAATTGAATTGGCAATCGCCGCTATGATAGTAGCGCTCCTTATCGCAATTCCTGCTGGAATATTTGCCGCAACAAAAAAAGGCACGGTGTTTGATCTTTCGGCGATGACGCTCTCGCTGGTTGGAATATCAATGCCCAACTTCTGGTTGGGGCCAATATTGATCCTTGTATTTTCGGTTCATTTTCACTGGTTTCCGGTTTCCGGCAGAGAGACCCTGGGAAGCATTGTGCTCCCCGCTATAACGATGGGCACGGCATTGGCCGCCATGTTATCCCGAATGACAAGGGCCTCTATGTTGGAGGTTTTAAAATCGGAGTATATGACAACCGCAAGGGCTAAGGGTGCATCGGAATTTAAGGTGATAGTAAAACATGGACTCAAAAACGCCTTAAATCCCATAATTACAATTATGGGCTTACAGTTTGGATCGCTTTTGGCGGGTGCGGTTGTGACCGAAAAGATCTTTAATTGGCCAGGGCTAGGAACTCTTTTTTTGGAATCGATATTCAGTAGAGATTATCCGCTAATTCAGGGGTGCGTTTTGGTCATCGTTTTTAGTTACGTAATCGTTAATACAATAACGGATTGTTTTTATAAGGTTGTAGATCCAAGGGTTAGGTTGCA
>CAZHVX010000110.1:0-7647 GCA_964536295.1 uncultured Pseudomonadota bacterium | reverse complement strand
AAAAACTGAGACCTCTGGGGTCGCTGAGAACAAAAGAACACTTATTTTCTCATTCTGAATCATCTCCGCCTAAAGCGGAGATGGTGTTATAAGTACTATGATTAGAAAAAGAATTCATTCTTTTTTTAATCATAGTACTTATAACATTCGCAGTTGCGAATTCAGAATGAGAAATCTCAGCGAACCCAGCGATCTCTGCATACTCAGAGTTTAACTACTCAGCATTCTCCAAATCCTGTTAATCATGTCAAAAAACTATTAGTTAAGGGCGGCTTGGGCCGCGGCCAGCCTTGCAATCGCAACACGGTACGGTGAACAACTTACGTAATTTAAACCCAGTTCGTTGCAAAATTGAACCGACCTTGGTTCGCCACCATGCTCGCCGCAGATGCCAATCTCCATCTTGCTTTTTACCGATCTTCCCTTTTCAACACACAGCCTCATTAACTCGCCAACGCCATCCAGGTCGATACTTACAAATGGATCACTATCTAAGATATGTTTTTCCGCATAGTCCTTTAGGAATCTTCCGGAATCGTCACGTGACAGCCCAAACGTCGTTTGAGTTAAATCATTTGTTCCAAATGAGAAAAAGTCCGCATATTCCGCTATCTTATCGGCGGTTAGTGCAGCGCGTGGCAGTTCAATCATTGTACCAATCTTATAAGGAACGGCCTGTCCCGTTGCATCCATAACCTCGCGGCAAACCTTTTCGCAAACAGCCCTTAAAATCTTTAGCTCATTTACGTGCCCTACTAAAGGAATTTCAATCTCCGGGAGAACCTTTACATTCTCATCCCTGATTAATTCCGCGGCCGCTTCCATAATCGCCTGTGTCTGCATCGCGTAAATCTCCGGATAGGTAACACCTAAACGACAACCGCGATGTCCCAACATTGGATTGAACTCATGTAAACTATCAACTCGCGATTTCAATATATCGGAGGGCACATTTATCTTGCGCGACAAATCATCGATTTCCTTTTGTGTATGGGGCAAGAACTCATGGAGTGGTGGATCAAGCAAACGAACGGTAACAGGATAACCATTCATAACCCTAAAAATCCCCTTAAAGTCGCCCTTTTGCATTGGCAAAATCTTTGCCAGCGCCACTTTACGGCCATCCAGGTCCTCGGCCAGGATCATCTCACGAACCGCATCAATACGATCACCATCAAAGAACATATGTTCCGTTCTGCAAAGTCCGATACCCTCTGCGCCAAAACGTCTTGCGGTCTCTGCGTCTTTTGGTGTATCGGCATTAGTCCTGACGCCCATTTTTCTAAACTCATCGGCCCATTCCATTAGCGTTCCAAATTCGCCCGTCAATTGAGGTTCAATGGTTGGCATCTGTCCCAACATAACTTCACCAGTTGAGCCATCTAATGTAATCCAATCACCTTCTTTAACTGTGATGTTTCCGATGCTGAATTGTTTATTTGCATAATTTATCTTCATAGCCTCGCAACCAGATACACAACACTTACCCATTCCACGAGCAACAACTGCTGCATGAGATGTCATTCCACCGCGCGCGGTAAGAATTCCCTGAGCAACGTTCATGCCATGGATATCATCGGGCGAGGTCTCAAGACGTGTTAATATTACTTTTTTACCATCATTTACCCATTCTCCGGCATCATGCGCATTAAAGACAACCTGTCCGACCGCAGCACCGGGAGATGCAGGTAAACCCTTGGCCAGCACCTCTTTTGGGGCCTTTGGATCGATCATTGGATGGAGAAGTTGATCTAACTGATTTGCATCAACGCGCTTTACGGCTTCCTGTTTTGTTAAAAGCTTTTCATTGGCCATATCAATCGCAATCTTTACAGCGGCATTTGCGGTACGTTTTCCATTACGAGTTTGCAACATCCAAAGTTTTCCCTTCTGGATTGTGAATTCGATATCTTGCATATCCTTGTAATGTTTTTCCAATTTTAGATAAATCTTTTCCAACTCTTTATATTGTTTTGGCATGACTTCTTCTAAGGAGATCAGATCACTGCCACCCTTGCACTCAATATTTATCGGCTGTGGCGTTCTAACTCCGGCGACAACATCTTCACCCTGTGCGTTAATTAGAAATTCGCCCATAAAAACATTTTTGCCCGTGGATGGATCACGTGTAAATGCAACGCCTGTTGCACAATCGTTGCCCATATTACCAAAAACCATTGCTTGAACATTGACCGCTGTTCCCCAGTGGCCAGGAATGTCGTTAATCCTGCGGTATTCCACGGCTCGCCTTGTCATCCATGATTTAAAGACGGCGCCTATACCACCCCAAATTTGTTCCTCTGGATCATCTGGAAATTGTTGCCCAGTTTCTTCCTGAACCTTTTTCTTAAATTCTGTCACCAGCAATTTAAGATTATCAATGCTAAATTCTGAATCTAATTTAATTCCAAGTTCCTCTTTTTTATCGTCGAGCATAGTTCTTAAGATATCGCCCTCCATTCCCATCACAACGCCAGAATACATCTGAACAAAACGTCTGTAACTATCATATGCGAACCATTCGTCGCCTGATTGTTCAATCAATCCGACAACAGTTTCATCATTCAACCCCATGTTAAGAACTGTATCCATCATACCTGGCATACTGACGCGTGCGCCGGACCGAACCGAAAGCAATAAAGGATTTTTTGAATCGCCATATCTTGCCTTCATGATCTTTTCTACATTGATCACGGCCTCTTTAACCTGGCCTTTAAGTTGTTTTGGATACTCATGGTTGTTTTGATAGAAATGTGTGCAAACCTCCGTGGATATTGTAAATCCCGGAGGCACTGGAACGTCGATATTATTCATCTCGGCAAGGTTAGCGCCCTTTCCACCTAAAACGTTTTTCATTGTTGCATTGCCCTGCGCTTTTCCATCTCCGAATGTGTAAACATACTGTGTCATGTCTTCTCCTTTTTATTTCTTGTTAAATCCAAATTTTGTCATTCTGAGCGATATTAAAGCGCCCACCACCAATACACATTTTATATGTAGGCGGGTCCGCCCCTGGCGGAAAGAATCCCCGTTGATCAATGGGGATCCTTCACTACGTTCAGGATGACGCCTTTGGCGTCAATTTATCTTTCAAATATTTAACCAAACCATCAATCTCAACACGATCTTGGTCCATCGAATCACGATCGCGAACTGTAACTTTTTTATCCACTTCGGAATCAAAATCATAAGTAATACAGAACGGTGTTCCGATTTCATCGTGACGACGATAACGTTTACCAATCGACCCAACATCATCATAATCGGATGCGAAGTGTTTTCTTAATTCGCCTTCTACCTTTTGCGCACCATCACCAAGCTTCTTGGAAAGCGGGAACACCGCAGCTTGGATTGGGGCCATATGCGGCGCAAACGCCATAACCACGCGCTGCTCACCCTTTACCTCTTCTTCGCGATATGCATCGACAAGAAGGGCCAAAAGGGCACGGTCAACACCCGCAGAACATTCAATGACAGAGGGTACATATTTTTCCTTCTTTGCCTCATCAAAGTAGCTTAAATCCTTATTTGAATACTTCATATGTTGAGTCAGATCATAATTGCCGCGATTTGCGATCCCTTCCATCTCGGACCAGCCAAATGGCATTTCAAATTCAACATCAACACAACCCTTTGCGTAATGTGCAAGCTCGTCTTTTTCATGATCCCGAAATCTTAATTTACTCTCCGCAATCCCCAGACTTTTAAACCAATCCATTCTTTCGTTCTTCCAGAATTCATACCATTTTTCCTCTTCACTTTCGTGACAGAAGAATTCCAATTCCATCTGCTCAAATTCGCGCGAACGAAAGATAAAGTTACGTGGAGTAATTTCATTTCTGAATGCCTTACCTATCTGGGCGATCCCAAATGGGGGTTTTTGTCTTGAGGTCGTTAAAACATTTTTGAACTGCGTAAAAATAGATTGGCAGGTCTCGGGGCGAAGATATGCGATTGACTGCGAGTCGGATGACGCACCAACATATGTTTGAAACATCAAATTAAATTCTTTGACCTCTGTAAATTCGCCACCACACTCTGGGCATTTGCCCTCACCAAATTTTTTGGACACGGGGATATCATCCGCACGAAAGCGTTTCTTGCAACCTTTACAATCGACCATTGGATCGGAGAACTGACCAACGTGACCAGATGCAACCCACGTTTGTGGATGGGCGATGATTGAAGAATCCAGGCCAACCACGTTGTCCTTCATTTGTACCATATTCTTCCACCAGGAATCCTTTACGCGCCTGCGAAGCTCCACCCCAACGGGACCGTAATCCCAAAAGCCGTTGATTCCGCCGTAGATTTCGCTATTTTGGAAGATGAATCCGCGCCTTTTACATAATGATACAAGCTTGTCCATATCAACCATCTTAGAACCTCTGTATATTGTTACCGTTTAATTAGATCCTAACCATTGTATTTGCAGGTGGTACGTGCAAACATTCAATTTATCTAAGGATTGCGCCCTGATTACACGCTTTTAAAGGGGTGGTCAAGGGGGAAATGAGTGTGGATATATCTCGAAAAACCCAAGGCATCTCAACTAGTTATGCATTAGTTACCGAATTTTGATAAACCTTGACAGATTAAATCTCAAAATCACTTACGCCCACTATCTCTCCCGTTACCCTCACCCTCTGATTCTTTTTTATCCTTGAAAAAATCGAGAATTTTTTTACTAATTTTGGGAGGCGTAGGTTTTAATATCTTGGGATCTACAGCGACAAAGATTGCATTATCAAACTTCATATCAATATTACCCGTGTTGATGTGTAAATCCTGAGAACCGTAACATTTATCTGTCTTTAACTTTATCTTAAGTTCTTCCATTTGGATATTAGCTTCTACTTCCAGGACCGTAATGCAACCAAAATCAATACTGGATACGTCAATTTCACCATAACTTGATGACGCAAGATCGCTGAGATAAATCATTGCCGTTGCCTCTGAGTTCATATACACAACGCCGTGTTTAACGCTGACAATCGCTGGCCCAACATCAATGCTGTATTCTGTTGGGGTATCACACTCCGGGTTCGTTACAACAATCTTTTTTCCATCAAGCCCCGCCAAACCACTGGATGAGCCTTCCATCTCGCTTAACGGAACAATCATCGGTATTTCTGTGTTTTTTGTAATTGAGTGATATGTTTCATGAGTAACAATCACATCACCATCTTCTTTCAATATACTCGCAACAAGACCGGGCATAAAATTGTTACCCAGGATGGTCACTTTACCACCACCATAACCGAAACCCTTCAACTCAACACCAGCTACACTAGGTACAATACACTGATTTGGAAGAATTTCAAAGGCAGTTTCATAAATAGGGCTTTCCTGGTTATCGGATCGAACAATTTTTAGATCATAAACACCAACACTCATATTTGCGACATAAAAGGAACCCTCCTCTCCTCCATTTATGTCAAAACACATGGGTTCAACCCATTCAGTCGATCCCTTTTTTTTAACGAAACCCTCTTCAACTTTATTTTGGTTGTTGATATAAAAATTTTCCCCAGTAAAAAACACATCATTAAATTGAAACAGCTTGGCCGGCCCAGCACCTAAAATCACGGGGGGTTCAGCATCCGCCTGGACTATTGATGCAAAAAGAATAATGGCCAGCGTAAGAATAATACGTCTCATGGTAATCCTCCTATGGTTAATGGATTGAAGATGGCTATTCTGCTATTTTATTTGCCCCACGTCAATGTGGATTTACCTGATGTCAATTTAACCGGGGGGATAAAACAGGCCATTCTGTCGTCGACCATTTTGATGTTACGATGTTTTTCTGCCTCTCTTTCGCAGTGACATCTTTTTCCACATAAATTTTTTCTTTTGTGAATGGATCCATCTCCGTGTAGTACATCAACGTTGAATACGTTGACGGTGTTGGGGTGAAAATTTGAATCTGTTCGGGGTTTGTTTTTAAATTGCGCGAGATAAAACTTTTTATCTCCTTCATATCCCCTTCATCACACCCCGGATGAGCCGCAATGAAATAGCGGGGACCAACAAGAGGGTGCCGAAGGGCATTGAAACACTCCACCGCGCCACGCCTCTGCCGTATTATGAGAACCAGATTTCGTTGGCTATCAGGTGTTCGGTGAATAACCACTGGCTAAAACATTGGTAAGCACTTTTAGTATAAACCTTAAGAAAAGGGGTCACACTCTCCCATACTTCGCTAAGCGCTCCTTCACAATCAACACCTTCTCCCTCTCGATCTCTTCGAACAGGTCCATCTCAATTTTCTACGCAGCGTAGAAAATTTTCTCGTCTTCCGATTAATCTTCTCGTTATCCTTCCGCGCCTTGCCGGGGTTGAAACTCTGGAATCGCCCGAAGCATGAACTTGTCGAAAAGGGGGACCGTAAAGGCCATATCACCGTAAGCGGGACTATAGATCATTCCCTTGTTGATCAACTTAGCTCGCATTGGGCCAAGACTGCCCACTTTGACACCAAGAGCCGCAGCAATATCGCCAGTTCTATGAGCGCTGGGGCCAAGCTCGGCCATGGCGCGCAAATACTCTTTTTCCCGTGGAGTTAGCCTATCGAAGCGTACCCTGAAGAAATTGGCGTCAAGACGCTGTATGACCTTTGTTGTTGCGTGTTGAACATCATGCAGGGTAATTGGCGATTTCTCCGCATGGTTCCAAGATTGGTATCCCCATTCCTGAATGAAATATGGGTACCCCTGCGTCAAATGAACAATCTCATCAATCGCATCATCATCAAAATCAACTCCAGCACGCCTGACAGGATCCCGCAGCGCCTTGGCGGCATCAGAAAAAGACAACGGCCCAATCGTAGGAAATTCAAAGAGCCGTTCGGCATACGACTTGGATTCCCCGGCAAGTCTGGTCAAAATAGGCAGGCCGGCGCCCAACAAAACCAGTGGAAGTTGAAGCTGCTGCATTTTGTGCATGGCCATGATGAGCGCGCTCAGTTCTTTTTCCGACAAATACTGAATTTCATCAATCAGCAGGGCAATGGCAGTTCCACGATCTAAAGCCGCCTCGGCAACCGCAATAAAGAGATTTGAGAGATCGGCCTCCAGATCGCCACTATCGGCGGCACCGCGTTCAGATTCAATATCCAGCCCAAACTCAACTTCCGAAATTTTGACCGTGACGCTACTGACAAAACTCTTGAGAACTCCAAGGCCACGGCGAACCTTCTCGCTCAAATTCGCCATGCGATCCAACTCGAAGAGAAGTCGGCGCAATTGGGGTGCCAAAAGTGCAGCCAGGGATTTATCTTCATGGGCCTCCAGCGTAATCGTATGATACCCAGACGCTTTAGTGAGACGCTCTACCTCACCCAGAAGAACAGTTTTACCAACACCACGCAAACCAACCAGCATCAAACTCTTTTCGGAGCGCCTTTCTCTTACCCGTCCGAGAAGGATTCGAGCATGTTCAACGATATTGTCGCGCCCAACTAATTCCGGTGGCGGCGAACCTGCTCCCGGTGAAAATGGGTTTTTGATTTGATCCACAACACCCTCCAATAGGTTATATTAAGTTATAAGCGCTTATATCATGTTTCTGCTATAACTACAAATTAATTGATATAACCTTTATATTCACCCCATAATCCTCTTCAAAACCATATTAAGCGCCTTA
>CAZHVX010000109.1:0-7762 GCA_964536295.1 uncultured Pseudomonadota bacterium | reverse complement strand
GTTAAGGCTCCAGGTTAAAAGAAGCCACAAAATAAATGTTGTTATAAATATAATTACACGCTTCACGTTATTATCCTCCCAATACCAATCTTGAATATTCTAAACCTTGCATTAGCACTTTAACTGGTGGGTCAAGAACAATTAATTTCACCTCCGGCACTAACAGAACACCCCCTATAACACAAAGCACCGCCAAAACGATCATGGATGCACGCATAAGCATTGGTACTTCTTTTATATTTTTCAATTCATCACTTATTTTATCAAAGAAACCATATTTTTGAACTTTCAAAAACGACGCCAGCGTTAGAATACTAGCTATTATTGCAAATACAGCGAAACTGATTTTTCCCGCTTGAACGCATGCAATGATAATAATAAGTTTCGACCAAAATCCATTAAATGGTGGAATTCCCGCGATTGACATTGACGCTATAAGAGAAGTCTTTCCAGTTGTTGGCATTTTTTTAGCAAGACCTCCCATTTTTCTTAAATCCCTTGTGCCGACAGCATAATCAATTGCACCAGAGTTTAAAAAGAGAAGCCCTTTAAATACTGCGTGATTTAAAAGATGAAAAAGTCCACCCAAAAATCCTAGTGGTGTTCCCAATCCAAATGCAAAGATGATAAAGCCGATCTGACTGATACTAGAATATGCAAGTAGACGTTTGAAATCTTTTTGTCCAATAGCCAAAAGTGCCCCAGCAACCATGGAAAGCGAACCTAAGATCATTAACAACCATAAAAAAGATTGCATTGTCCCAAAACCCAAAACATTGAAGAATATCCTTGCCAGGGCATAAACACCAATTGCCTTAATCAAAACGCCTGAGAGCATTGCTGAGATTGGAGCCGGGGCCGATGGATGCGCGTCGGGCAACCACGCATGAAAGGGCATAATTGCTGCCTTCAAACCAAAGCCCATAACAAAAAGGCATGCAACAAAGTAGATAAGTTTATTTGGACCGCTCGCTGCAATGATTTGCGCCGTATCGGCCATATTTAATGTGCCTACGTGGGCATACAACAATGAAATCCCTAAAAGGATCATGCCTGAGGCAATCGTTCCCATAACCTGGTATTTAAATGAGGCCTCTAACTCTTCGGCCTCCGTTCCAAAGGCAACTAGGGCGTATGATGCAATTGCTGCAATTTCTAAAAAGACAAACAAGTTAAACATATCGCCTGCCAAGATTACTCCATTCATTCCTGCCACCATTAAAAGAAATAGAATATAGTACTTGGTTTTTTCGGTATATTTCTCCATATATTCTACTGAATAAAGTGCCGCCAGAAATCCTATGAGATTTACGATGACAAGCATGAACGCACTCAAACCATCCAGGACCAAATGTATTCCGATAGGAACACCATTTACCGGCATCCATCCACCAACCTTATAAACTGTCAACGGAGACCCAATAGAGTCAACTGCAAAAACAAGCACAATCAAAAGGACCACGTTGGCAACAATATCTGGAAGTTTGCTGTAGATCCTTTTCAAAATTGGCAAAAGAAACGCCACACCCAGTGGAAGTGCTACAAATAATGGTATTGTTAGGCTCATTATTACTACCCTTTAAGCTTCTTTATTTCACGTATATCAAACGTGCCGTATTTTTCATAAATCCTTACCGCAATAGAAACAACCAATGCCGTGGTTGCCAGGCCGATAACGATCGCGGTCAATACTAGAGCTTGCGGTAGTGGATCTACAAAAGTTAATTTATCAAATACATTAGTAATAATCGGTGGAACTGCTCCCTTTTTAAACCCGACAGCCGCCAGGAATAAAAAGGTGGCATATTCCATAATAATAAGACCTATTACTATTTTAATTAGATTCTTCTTTACCAAAACGCCATAAATGCCAATGGCAAAAAGAAAAATGGCCAGAAAATAAACTGTCATGAATTTTCTCCCTTTCCAAACGCAGCTAAGGTTATGAAAATCATAAATATTGCTGCTGCAACCTCAATTCCAATTCCGATATTCGATATTGGAATTGAACCACCGCTAAAAAGCTTTAAAGGCTCTCCTTTTGCAAGGACATTTTCAAAAAATGCCGATCCTTTAACACCGCCTACCACTGCCAAAGACCAAAATAGAAAAACTCCCAAACATTCTTCCAAGGATACCCACACCTTTTCCATTCTTATCTTGGCAATCCCTGCACCGTAGGCCAAAAAAACAAGAATGAAACATCCAGCAATGACAACGCCTCCTGCAAATCCTCCGCCGGGGGTCAGATGTCCATGTGTGACAATATAAATACCGTAGAGTAATATGTAACCAACAACCGCCCTGGTGATAGATTTCACTATTACCGTCATTCCCTTCATACTTTTCTCCCTTTTCTGCGGAGAACCGATACTATACCTATCGCCGCAGTAAACAGCACAGTTGCTTCCCCTAAGGTATCATAAGCACGAAAATCCAACACGACTGAAGAGACCAAATTGGCAGCTCCAGTCTTTGCAAGTCCAAGATCTAAGTAATTCCCCGCCATGCGCATAATAGGTTCGCCCATTGGAGGTAAAAATTCCAACGCTTGAGCAGCAAAATACATAAAAATAACCAAAAATACCAAACCACCGCACCATAAACCCATTTTTTTCCAACCGGAGGCCTCGGCAGTATCCTCTTTTGTAGTTTTTAATATCGCCGCAATTAGAATAACCAGCGATAATGTTTCCACCAGCACCTGTACGATTGCCAAATCAGGCGCCTGGAGAAAGAGGAAGACCAAAACCAACGCAAAGCCTGCAATCCCTACAGAGATAACCGCCGAGATAAGGTCCTTTGCCTCGAGTGCAACAATCGACCCGATTATCATTATTGCTATAAGTAGATATACTTCAATCATAATTAATCCTTACTTAACAAGTATGAAAAATAAAATAACCAAACCCGCCAAAATCCAACAAATATAGTTGGTTAAAACACCCGTATGAATTTTCTTTAACACCCCACTACAAAAGAACACCAAGCTTGATCCTTGTTCGTATATATCAAATTTCTTTGCCTCAGCCCATTTATATATTCTCCCGAGCAGCCCAATTTCTTGAATAGTTTGATAAAAATCAACTCCGGTAACCCTGCATTCCACCGGAAGTTCCTCTCCACCTATGTATGTTGAACTTTCACGAGTTTTAACCTTGCCCAAAAGATAAATAACAACTCCGATAACTACTCCTATAATAATCAATAATGTAGCCAAACCAGATTGCCAAGAACCAGTATAGGTAACACCGCGAACGGCGGGATAAATAAAATATTTCAGTACGGTACCAAACGCAAAGACACCAAAGACAACGCAAAGGAGGGCCAAAATAGCCATTGGCAACCACATCGTCCATGAAACTTCTTTAATGGACCTGTGTTCGGCCTTCCCCTGACCCAGGAAAACGGCGTGAATAATCTTCATGAAAGACGCCAACGTCAAAGCGCTACCAAACATGGCCGCAACGAGCCAAATAATCCAAAGCTTATCACCCTGCCTACCCATTTCTATCAACCCTTGATAAACCATCCACTTTGAAACAAAACCATTAAATGGAGGCACACCAGATATCGACAACGCAGCAATCAAACATGTAATGAAGGTTATTGGCATAAACCTGGCCAGCCCTCCCAACTTATCCAGATTGCTGGTACCGGTTCTATGTTCTGCCGCGCCACCACACAAAAAGAGACAACTTTTATAGATGGAATTATTTACCATATGGAAAAGACCGCCTGCGATACCCACTGGAATTCCTGTTCCTATACCCAGGATCATATATCCAACTTGGGATACCGCATGGTATCCAAGAAGTTTCTTGAGATCATGCTGAATCATTGCCATCATAACTGCAGCAACTATCGTAAATGCACCGATTATCATCAGCACCGTTGTTAGCGCCTTACCGATTACAAAAACATCCATAGCCACTCTGGCAAGAAGATATATCCCCAACAATTTATCCAATGAAGCCGGCAAGAATGCAGCTACCGGAACAGGGGCCTTCTCGCACGCATCTGGCACCCAGCTATGCACCGGCATCGCTCCGGCCTTCGCAAATGCTGCAACGGCCAGACACAAGAAGGCAACCCCCTCTAAACTACCAACCACCGGAATTGTTATTTCACTTATCTGAAAACTTTTACTGATAACCCAAACAATACCAATACCCAAAATCATCAACGAATCCGATGCACCTATTATAATGAGGGTTTTTTTGGAGGCCGAACTTGCCTTCTCGCCCCCGATACCTATTAATAGATAGAGTGTGAGGCCCAAAAAGCCCCAGAACACCAGAAGAAGTATAAGATTGTTAGCGAGAACCGCACCAATGCTGGCGCCAATGGTCCAAAGAAAGTACGCGTAGTATTCCCTGAGACGATCCTTACCCGCCATAAACTTCATGGAATAAAGCGCCATTATAAAACCAAAAAAGCCTATACCCAATACGATAAATAGACTTAAATTATCTAATAGGAAAAGGGGCGTTACCGTTAAAACATTTTCGCCAAGAAAGATTAGTATTGTCACGATAAATGTAGCAAGCGAACCCAACACTGCCAAGGGTGCAATCAGCTTTTTTAGAAAATTGGGAAGGATTAAACAGATAAACCCAACTATGATCGGTAAAATTATCGGGTGTAGTAATTGGTTCATATCTCTTTTCTTAACCTTTCAGTTTTTTCTCGCGATAGTTTTATCAAATCCTTCCCTGTCAGGGATTTCTTTCCTGTCTTTATATCAACAACCGCCATTCTTTCGGTACAACAATAGCAAGGATCGACCGCCGCCAATATAATTGTGGCATCCGATACTGTTTGACCAATACAGGTCGCCTTGAATGTTGGAACATTGCAATAACTTGGCGCCCTGACCTTATGCCTTACTGGGCGGTTGGTTCCATCCGAACGCACGTAGTGATATACCTCACCCCTTGGCGCTTCATAACGTCCGATTCCATCACCAGGGGGAATATCCTTGATCATCGCATCAATGGGCGCCCCCTCGGTTTTTTTCAGGCCTTCTAAACATCCCTTGATAATCTTGATTGATTCATACATTTCCAGAACACGAATCACGGCCTTATCGAAGACATCGCCATTTTGCGTTACAATCACCTTCCAGTCTACCAAATCATATGCCGCATGTGGATCATCACGCCTGACATCTATGTCAATACCTGATGCACGCGCAGTTGGACCAATTGCACCGTAGTTTATAGCCTCTTCCTTCGTTAAAACGCCAACACCTTTGGTCCTGGCATGGATGACGGGATCATCTGTGACCGCGCCCTTTATAAGATCAATCTTTGGCATCACATCATCCATCATCTTTAGGATAGAAGGGATGGCTGAGTTATCAATATCTCTACGAACACCGCCGGGTTTCATCATTGCATAATTCTGTCTATTTCCGGTCACGGCCTCCGCAATATCACAAACCAGTTCACGCCACTTCCATGCCCACATCCAAACTGTATCGTATCCCAAAAAGTGACCGGCAAGCCCAACCCACAGAAGATGTGAATGAAGTCTTTCCAACTCACCAATAATCGATCTTATATATTTTGCTCTATCTGGAATCTCTATCCCAGCTATATCCTCTACCGCGTTGCAATATGCGAATGGATGAGACGTTGAACAAATGCCACAAATTCTCTCTACCAAGAAGGGAACCTGATCGTAATGCAAACCCTCGGATAGTTTTTCTATACCGCGGTGGTTATACCCCGACTTCCAGTCAATATCCACGACCGTTTCACCCTCAACGGTTAGCTGAAAATGCTCCGGCTCTTCCTGCAGTGGATGATAGGGGCCAATCGGAATTATGGTTTTCTTTTTCTCAGTCATTACTCTTAAATTCCTTTCTTAACGGATAAACGCCTTCGGGCCAGTCATCGGACATGAGGAATCGACGTGGATCGGGATGGTTCAAAAACGTCACCCCTAATATATCGTAGATCTCCCTCTCTATCCACTGTGCTCCTGTAACAATCTGACTAATAGATTCAATCTTAAGATCATCGTGCGGAAGAATCACTCTGATAGTTATTACCTGGCCCAACTTATCATAAGAAAAATGATACAAAATTTCTATCCCCTGAGGCGTATCTAACGCCGAAACAATTATATATCTTGCACCGATATCACGAAAAACAAATTGAACAACTTCCAGCAAAGAATCTTTATCGATTAGGATATAAAAACGCTTGTCGTTATGTTCATAGAACTCTTTTACCTTATCGGAAAATTTATCTTTGATGCTATTTACGGCTTCGGTGTTCATCTACTCCCCTTATATTTTTATAATGTCCCCAATAATTTTACTACTGCTGCGATGAAGGCCTCTGGCTTTGGTGGACAACCTGGTATGTATGCATTGACCGGAACAACCTTATCCAACGGGCCTGCCATATTGTATGAGTTGGCAAACATATTTCCCGAGCAGGGGCAATTTCCGCAGGCAATGACAAAGAGTGGCTTTGGAGCCTCTTCATACAATTTTTTTAGCCTTGGCAATATCTGTTTAGTAACAATGCCTGTAACTAACATGACGTCGGCATGACGGATACTGCCAATCTTTTTGATACCAAATCTTTCAAGATCATACCTTGGCGTTAGACAATCCAGGATTTCGAT
Source organism: uncultured Pseudomonadota bacterium (assembly GCA_964536295.1). Lineage (GTDB taxonomy): Bacteria > UBA10199 > UBA10199 > CAZHVX01 > CAZHVX01 > CAZHVX01. The sequence goes on along the minus strand of CAZHVX010000109.1, from coordinate 1,120 downwards.
ATCACAATTATTGCAGGATCCGGCACTGAAGTGAAATACCCACAGAGATTTTTTCAAGGCTTTAAGTTTTATGCCCATAATATTTTTTCCATGTCATTCAGGCTGTGTCACAATAGAGATTTTTCACTTTCTTGTCATCCCCGCGAAGGCGGGGATCCAGAACTTATTGAAAATACTGGATCCCCGCCTTCGCGGGGATGACATCAAAAAAACATTGTGACACAGTCTCAATGACGAACATAACGTTAAAATCCAAGCATCGCTAAAACAACCGCCAAAATGGCCAAGACCGTCATCGGTCCCCAGAAAAATCTGACCGCTTGATCTATCCTTACCCTTGGGTTTGTGTTTCTGATCAATACAATTATAACTAATAGAAGAACGTACTTAAGTATTCCCCAAAGGATATGCCATCCGGAAAAGATGATGCCACCCATAAACACGGTTACCAAAAACATTGGAACAACGAAGAGCATCATCCACCGGGTAAGTTTGTATATAGCCAGTGGTGTGCCCGAATACTCGATAATTGGACCTGCAATGATCTCTGTTTCGGCTTCGGCTGCATCAAATGGAACCAGCGCCAATTTTGCCTGCATACATAAGATGGCCACCACAAAGGCAATTGCACCGGACCATGAACCAACGGCGACGCCATTTGCCCATTGCCATTGCATCAGTTCACCTAATCCGATTTTGCCACCGGCTTGGATAACTGGAACAAGTATTGCCAAAATAAATGGAAGTTCATACGCTAATACCAATTTCATTTCACGAGATGCACCAAGCGATGCCAAAGGATTGCCCGATGCAAAACCACTTATGATTAATACAATTGATGGGATGGCAAGTAGGTAGACAACCACAATCAAATCCCCAAGGAACGTTGCTTGTGGTGTAAAGAGAACCTTCCATATCATCATGGAAACAACGGTAATTGATGCCAATCCAAAAAATGGCGCAATCAAGAACGTCCATTTGCTCCCCGCACTCGGAACGATTGTTTCCTTGCCGAGAAGTTTTATCAGATCATAGAGTGGCTGCAAAAACGGAGGACCAACGCGCCACTGGACCCTGGCAGTAACCTTGCGATCGATCCATGAAGCAATCAATCCAACTA
>CAZHVX010000108.1:0-7781 GCA_964536295.1 uncultured Pseudomonadota bacterium | reverse complement strand
AAAGACATCATCAACAAATTTACCATAAGTATCTGGAAGTCTATCACCTGACTCCTCCGTCATGAGTTCAAATGCCGTTTTAAGATCTTCAAGCCTTGCTTTTATTTCATCCGCGGACCTTCCAAGATGAAACAGATATTGATTCAATAAAAGTCTGTAATAATTTTCCATCTTTTCATTTATACTTCTGTATGGAAGAAACTCACCATCAACAACTGAAGAACTTAGCACGGCCACATCTAGTGAGCGCTGGAATTTAAATCTTTGCGATCCATAATCACGAATCATCCTGAGAAGCTTTTCATCACTGATGAATCTTGCAACAAATTTTCGTCTGACAAATGAAACGATTCCTAACTGCGAACCACCAACCATCTTATTCCACACTCCATCTGTTTCATCCTGATACAAAATGAATTCTGAAATAATCTGGGTGTACAATTCGATATCTTCATCGCTAATGCCCTTTGAGACGGTCATCAACTCGATACCGATCTCATCCGGGCTCAGTTCCTGACCACTATCAACCGTTGAAATAAGATTAGAATAAACGCGTGCTACCAGAGCTCTATCAAGAGATTGCGCGCGCCTGCGCTCAAAGGTTCCGACGAAGCGGCCTATTCGACCTTCAAGCAAACCATCCAGTGGTTTCTCAAACTTTTCGTGTTTGATAGATGTATCGTAATCCTTTTTACCCGTATTATATTGGTCGATGAGTTTTTTCGCACGCATCATGATCTCGGATGGATTGATATTATATTGCTGAAGTTCATCTGCATACTGCATCACAATCTCACGCATTAACTCCCTATGGTCCTTATCCCATGGAAGCGCATACTCACCAGAAAAATATTCATTTGCAGAATCTATTGTAAAGAATGCTGCGTAATCCTCAACGGCCCACTGCGCGATCTGCGATGCAAGATTTGCCTCGTCGATTGCCCTTTCGGCATCAACGATGCTCGTTCCATTTGCAACCCCGATCTTTGGTAGAAAATCAACAATTGCACTATAGACGTTTTCGAAATCATCTTGTGACGCATCTGTAATAACCTTCAATTCATTATTGATAATCTTCGTAAGACGTCTTGGCCAAAAGACCTGCGAGATATTTATTGTATTAAGATACCTGACAAGCGAATCAACGCCAACATCAATCAAATCGGCATCCAGGCTACTTCCGCCGGCAAAGGCCGCAAACTGGGCCTCAACGGTTGGGGTATATCTTCTATCCGGGATAATCGGCTTAAAGATTCTCTTTCCACCAACGCCCCCGTATGTGGCAATAACATTGGTGAGGTCCTCCTCTAATGGGATCCCCAGAATGTCACGTTCTATTTTAACATAATCGTCAACTGCCAGGTGAAGGGCAACAAGATCACTCGTCCACCGCGGTGTGATATTATCTTTTATGACCTTTGGATCAAGTTCACCCTCTGCGATGATATCAGAGTGGACCGCCCTTCCGATAAGGAGCCTTAATATCAGCTGTGATTTTATCCTGTCATCGTCCCACTTATCCTTTTTGGCATATGATAAAACATCGTCAGCAAAGAGGACAACCCGTCCACTTTGATTTGTATCATAATCCTGACCGCGCAGACGCGGGACAACATCAAAGGCGATCGTTCCCATCTCGGTTACGACCTCACCCCTTGCACGTGTGAAGATCAAAACCTCCTGCGCATATTTATTCAGGCCCGTATAGAACTGATGCAATTCGGATCTTAGTTCCGGTGACAACCTGGCCGCGCGTTTTTCCCTTTGTTGAAGGCCTTCTTGATATATCCTATTTTTGTCAAGCATCTCTCCATACGTTGTTTCGAAACCATCCCTATTAAAACCATTCTCGCTGACCGCTGAAAAATCAACCTTTGCGGAGAGCAGATTTGCAACTGAATCCACCGCATCAAGATAACCGCGAACCTTTTCTAAAAGCCTGGAATAAACATCACGGTAAATATTAATGATAATCATCTGTTCTTCATTCGTAACACCCGTCACTTGCCCGCTCTTGTAATCAGCGGGATCGGCTCGAAGCTGAACGGTGCTGTGTTCCCTAAATCTATTTGATGCAAAACTGACATTCTGTCCCGATATATTATAGACCTCGACATATCCCTCGATAAAAAAGACCCACTTTAAAAATCCCGCCAAAAACGTATAAAGGTTTTCGATCTTTTGTCTATCCCCCATACAAAGATCAGAGAGAGAATTTGCGTACTCCTCCAGATTTGCATTCAATGGCATCCTGGATCCACCATGTGCATGGAAATCGATTATTGTTTCAAGATGTGCTATTCGATCCGCATGTCCACCCTTTTTAAGTGCATCCGCAAACGCCTTGAAGCTTAGGTTTGCAAAATCAACATCATCAACTATCCCTAGTTTTTCAATATATGCTACACCAAAGGATTCACGTGATTTTGCAACAACCCTGCGCATCACCGGCGATATCGCGGCAATATACTCCAAAGGATCAATAAACTTGTTATATTTTTCAAGTTCAACGGCCAGAAAATCAAAGGCCTTTGTTACGGCTTCCAGGGATCTGGTTGATACGGGTTCAACGCTTACATATTCAAGTCTGCCGATACTCCTGGCATACTCCACATATCTCAGCCATAAATCCCTTGGCATCTTATCTGGACGCGGATATTTATTAAGCGCAAAGCTTTTGAGCCAACCTGTATTTGCAACGCCATCAACATACCGCTTCCATGTACCATTGACATCCCCACCCCCTTCGGTCTCGAAATTACCGATAACCTTCCGTATCTCATTTTCTGCGGGGGGATTGTTCTGTATAAACACTTTTAATTCATCTGGTGATAAAATTTTATCAACAAGAATCTTCCAGCTAAATCTAGAGATCGATGGAGTTGTTAACCCTCCCCATCCAAGAAATGTATTAAACTTGACTCCAACTTCTGTATAAAAACGGTCGTGAAAATCGTCATCAATTAAGAGGCCCATGTTATCGACGTAATCGCGCATCCCCGTGAGATCGTACTGGACGAACCTTCCCACAGGGTAGGTTTGAGATGCAACGACTGGGAGGGCGGTAATTCCCCTGATCTTTTCTGTTGACGGAAAACCGGCTATATCCGCGGTCCTACTACTCCATGAATCCTGGCGAATCAGTGAATAGATAAAGTTGTGCGCCTTGAGTACAAGTTCTTTGGCCTCTTTTGGGGCCATGCCCATATGACTGACAACGTGATAAACCGCCATATCCCTTGCATCTACCGATGACGTGATATGCGATGGAACATTTGACCTATTTTCATGCACCCAGTATGCCGCAAAGACCTCTGCGACGCGAAAGTAAAAATCATAATCCCCACCCGGGTCGCTGCCCTTACCGGATATATATTTATCAACATATGCCTTTAAATTCGGTTTTATATCTTTTACAAACTTCGCAATAAATGGATCCTTGAAATCAAAGAGTTCAACCCTCTTCATTATAATGGAATCACGGCTGATATCCTCGATACCCTGCGCAATCTTCAATGCCCTTTCAGTTAGCAGATCATTGCCGCCAAGTTTGCGCCTGACAACATCGGAATTATAGGTCTCTTCGTCCCCGCCACTGCCCAGTTTTTCGAGCGCGGCTTTGTATTTTTCCAACTGCGCTAGCATTGAATCATAACGTGTGTCATCCCTGCGAACTCCATTGTCATCCCCGCGAACTCCATTGTCATCCCCGCGAACTCCATTGTCATCCCCGCCCCCTGCCTTCGCAGAGGGTAAACTCCAGCGGGGATCCAGTCTTTTCGGCGATTGCTGGATCCCCGCCTTCGCGGGGATGACATGAATTGACTTTAACCTATTCAAATTCTCTTCGGCCCCCCTTATCAAAAGATAGGCGCGACGAAGACGTATCGCAACATCTGCGGTTGATGGATAAATTGTAAGTGAAGTCGCTTTGGATTTCTGTGACACCGTGGCGGTACCGACAAGACCTAGTTCCACCGCACGCCCCAAAACAAACGCCATAAAACGATCCCGGAACCTTTGAAGGTCTTCAGTGGCTAGAGATATCTTGCTCGCGGCCGTTGCATAGTTTCTATCAAAGGCCCCGCCCATCTCCCTTACCGTTGGAGTTGTTCCCCGGACGCGCCTTGATGGATTAAAACCATCTTGGATATCCTGAAGTGAATAGATAAAAACCCTTTTCAGAGCCACTACTTGCGGATCATCCGGATCGTCTTTATCCAAAATCCTTTTAGCAATGTTTGTAAAAATTTGATCAATTGTAAGCGGTTTTCTTGGGGGAGTTGCAGCGCTCTCCGGCCCGGCCAAGAGGATGGGGTTATAGAATGTGATGGTTTGTTTGCCAAACAGTTTGTCATCCTGAGCGTTAGTGAAGCCCGCCTGCCGGCGAGGCAGGGATCCAGTGTCATTCGCTGGATTCTTCGGTCGCTCCTCTCCCTCAGAATGACTGGAATTGTCCGTCATCCTGAACGAAGTGAAGCCCGCCTGCCGGCGAGGCAGGGATCCAGTGTCATTCAATATGTCTTCACCATAAGATTCAAGGGAAGCATCTCTTCCCTTTGGATCGTCTGGCCTTATTGTCAGTTTCATATCTTTTTACCGCTGAGACGCAGAACAAAAACGAAAACGCAGAAAAACAACTTCAGCGTCTTCTAAATAATTCAGCGATTCTGCGGTGTCATAATAATGATATCAATAAATTAAAATATTATTTCCCTCTAAAACCTTTACGTCTACCTTTGCCGCCGCTACCGTCTTCCTTTGGAAGATGATCTCTAAGCTGTTTTTGGAAACTATTTTTAATTGCGGCAACCGCCTTGGCGCCCTCGGCAGAATGTCTACCAACTAGATCAACTATCCTCCGATCTTTTCTTAACAACCCTTCACGAATACTATCTGGTGTCAATTGTTGAGTACCGGAAAGACCCTCAACTTCATTAAGCCTCTTGATAAATCTTCTCACATCCTCTTCCGTCCACGCAGAGGCGCGCGCAGCAAGTTCACGAAGTTCTCTATCATATTGTGGTCTTCTGGCAAGCCTTGATTTTGCTGCAGGTTTTCTTGGGACCTTTGCCTGGCCCGCCACCACTACCCTCGCCTTTGCAGGTCTTCTACCTGCAACCTTGACCTGGGCAGGATTGGGCGTATTGCCCCTCTCGGCGGCAACGGCAAGGTTGGCCTGCAATTCATACCATGTTGGTTTTGGATTGAAATTTATCTCAACTTTTATCTCCATTGCACGCCCTATCTGTTGCTTTCTTAATGCATCAGTAAAACTTCTCCATGCATCATTACGTCCATTCATTCTCTCTGTCTCGTATTTAATCGCAGCTTCAAGATTTGCCCTTGTAAGATAAACTTCCTTGCCTCCGCCAAATCTATCCATCTTAAAAACCTTTAATACGTATTTAAATGTAATCTTTGTAACATTTTCAGATGCGGCGGTATCCAGGATCCCCTGATAGAACATATCTGCGGACGCGGAAATCGAGCCCGTTGGGAGCGCTTCCTGCGCCAGCACATAGATTGCCTTATACGCAGCATCCTCGATGTGTTTAATACCGGTTTCAAACTTCTTTTGAGACTCCAACCTTAAAACTTCAATTTGTTCGAATGGGAGTTTTTCTGGATTAAATATTGGACGACCGCGCGTAATAATAGCCGGATCCTCTGCGAGAGTTTCGGCAAATTCCTCCGGGGTTGTAACAAAAATATGCGATACCATTACCGGACCCTCAACAAGGGTCTTTAATATATTTGCGCCTGACCCCCTCTTTGCTGCCCCCTCGGATGAATGGGTAATCTGGGATTCCTCCCACATAACAACCTGCTGACGATTCGTTTTCTCTGCACGCGCTTCAATTTGTTCTACAATACCGTGAATAACTGCGTTTCTTCTATCAACAAGCATTCCATGTGAAAATACTTTTCCTGTATCGATAATTAAAACATCCATTCCATCCCACCCTCTGGTTTTTAGGAAGGCTATCGAATCAACGATGTTCTGTCTCAGATTTTTTGCAAATATTTTTTTGGATTTACCCTCTACACCATCGGTCATCGTCTGGACATATGGCTCTGCAAGTTCGCCCACTGCAACCTTTAACACCTCACGCTCCATATTTTTCCAATCTTCGGGAAGTCGCTTAACCACCTCATCAACAACCACGGCAACCTGGGCCACACCTAGCTCAACCGATGCGGTCTTACCGGAGTTTGAAAAACCAACCTCAACAATATTATTATATCTTGCAATCGTGCCACGTGCGGCCTCTAAGGTCTGTCTGACAACATCTGCGGTATCAATGTAGATGCGCTCGAACTTTCCATCTTTTTTAAATCGATCTTTTTGAACCCTGCTGGCCTCGCCTCGATCGGTTGCAAGGACCTTTTCTAGTTTAACCTCACCCATGATATTGTCCATTTCACCTTTACGTCCCAAAAGAGACCCCATCATTCGTGTACTTATCTCAAGCTGTTTATTAGCTATCTCAAGCTGTTTTTTGGCTATTTTGTGATATCCGAGAATATGATATACAAGCGAAGCACCAAAAATCCCAACCAAGGTCCCCCACATCAGATATTGGGGCACCATCTCTTTATCAAATAGAATATCCCATATACTTTCGTCATAGCCATATTCTTCTTTAGTCTTTCCAAGATATTCAACTAGCTCTGCCCTGCGTTCTTTGGAGATACCTTCGATCTCATCGTCGCTCTCCAGGATTTCGATAAATTTATTTAACCTTGCCTCACCCGCTGAAAAATAATAGGCCCCTTCTGAATATCCGCCGCCATCAAGCTCCGTTGGACAGTGACCGGGAACACACGGGGCATCGGAGGTTGTCATTTTAAGCTCAGGGTTAAGGGCCAGGGCCGCATACTCATCCACGGTCATATCAAATGAGTCGCCTGTATGAACCGCCTTATGTTCCTTTGAATCATATTGACTAAATGCAAGCTTACTCAGATCATTAAATGCAAACCAGTGATTCTTAGATTTACAAACGCCCTTAAAATCCTGCAACTTCATCCAGTCATCCCGGACAAGTTGATCGATTTCCTTTGCCGATGGATCAGCCAACCCCAATGATTTTTCGATATCAGCCTTTAGCGCAGCAACCTTTTCAGGTTTTGCACTTTGCAATCCAAAGGCAGCTCTGAATTTTGCGTCGTCATCCTTAACTTCATCATATTTTTTTCTGGAGAGATCAATCAGCTTGGCTTCCTGCTTTGATAAAGTGGCAGCTTGAAATTCATCGCCTTTTCTATCAACCATGAGCTGTTCTCTTTCGATCACGCCATAGATTTCATCACATGATTGATAACATTCATCGCTGCAAACGTTTGTGCCGACTCCACAATTTTTTGCACATTCTGTCATATTAGTTTCCTTTTTCTAAACGCTGATAAACGCAGATATGAAAGCTGATCCGCGCAGATCAGTGCTCACATCCGCGTAAATTCGCGTTGATTATAAACGTTACCGAGTTCATTGTCGGCTGTGGGCACAATTTGTTGCGTACTTTTTTGCGCTATTTTATTCAACAATATCATAGAGTTATATGTTTTTCACCATAAAGAGTAACTACTCACGATTTTGAAGTGAATACCGTAACCCATTGAAAACAAAAGGTGTCGTTGCGAGGACCCCCGCGAAGGCGGGGGGACGCGGCAATCCCCTGTAAACACTTGATTACGGGGGATCGCCACGTCGGCCTTCGGCCTCCTCCCGCCTACGCCACCCGCCGCCGCTAATAGCTTTGGCGAGGCAAGAGGCT
>CAZHVX010000107.1:0-7794 GCA_964536295.1 uncultured Pseudomonadota bacterium | reverse complement strand
CCAAGGTGGTTTTTTGAATTTGTGAAACCATCCGGCAATCCATCTAGTGCCGAGATTAAGGGCCAAAATGCGGTTCTTCAAAATCAAAAAATCAAAAAAGGCTTGGATCTATTTCAACAAAAAACAGATGCAGCCAAAGATGTCAGATTACAGATTAGAGAACAATACAACGTTCTTATTGAAAAGAAAAAAGGGCTTGACGGGGCCCTCGAAACAGTAAAATTCAAAGCAATGCAAAAGGCCATGGATGTTCTTTATAAAGATGAGGAAAAAGAAGCAAAAAAGAAACTCTTACGCGGAACGCCAATCAAAAAAGATGCTCTTTTTAACGAAATGTACAAAAAACTTAAGGACCTAAGTTGGAACTCTAATGATCAAACAATAATTAGATTATATAAATTATTTTCTCTTATTGAATACGTCGAGCTACAGACAACACTATTAGGGGATTTCCCGGTGTTAGACGATCCTTCCGGTGAAGAAATAAGGAATTCAGTATTTGAACTAACCCAACTCGAGCATGAAATTGCAGATTTCACAGTAGACAAAGATGTTACATCGATGCTCTACACAAATATAGCAAAAGATGATGTTGGGCTTGCTGATTATAAACAAACATTAATTGATGGCCTCTCTAAAGATCTCCACAGGGTGGAGCTCGCTATTAAATATCTGGAAAGCTACCGAACCCTTGTGGGCAGTTGTCTTATAGGTGAGATCCAGAATAATAAGCTTGCCTTTTGGCCCCAGGTTTACCCCAAATTAAATGAAACGTGGAATTACGCAGAGGGAGCCCACGCTTTTATTAGCTCCGTGAACGATAGAACTACAACGCTCTCTAATTTTGAACCTGCAGAGATAAGAGTTGCACCCCTTGGTTCTGGTAATTTTGAATCTGAATCGAAAATGAGAGACAAGGTGCAAGCAGAGGCAGACAAATTGCAAAGCCGAATTAATTCTCTACACGAATCAAGGGTTGCCCTTTCCAAAAAGTACTATGATAAAGAAACTGGCCCACAAAAAAAATTAAATGATATTAATATTGTTCATCTGATGTGGTTACTCAATGCTGGCAGGGTTATAATGAACCTATCCGGGGAGACAAGACAAACGAATATAGATCGAATTCTTTGGGTTGTTAACAACAGGGCTAAGATTGCCAGACTTCCAAAGCTCGAGCAAATAACCAAATTCGAGGTAAAATTACCATATCCACCTGAGTCGTTTATTGGAAAAGTAATGCATGAAAAAAAGAAGGATAAGGTGAAAAAGCCGGGAAATGAAAGAGAATGGAAATCTATGCTCGCCGCAAATGAAAAATATCTGCAAACCCTAAAGTGGCTTGTTTATGATGCAGCAATCCTGCAGATAAATCAGGTCAAAGCAGGGATTGAATCCGTCAAACTACACTACTATTACACCGAAAAACTGACATATTTTCTGATGCACACCAGCGACTAATACATTTTTTACCAATCATTTCAATAAGTTATATCCGTATTTAGTAACTCCTACAATATTGTCCCGCCCCATAATCTATCCAGAAAATCCCGCCAGGGAAGGATGAGAACGTCTCCCATTTTGCGGGGGCGCTTATCAAGGGATACGATAATTTTATTTTTTACTATGTATTCTTCAGAAAACGCATGAAGGCCCTTGCTGTGGTTGGCTTTTACCTCCGGCGTTCCCTTAACCTCTATCGCTGTTTCGTGATCGCCTATAATGAAATCAACCTCCAACTGAGATGTCGTGCGCCAGTAGGAAAGAGGAACCTCATTCCTCGAATAATGAATATAGGCAACAAGTTCCTGGTAGATGAAGTGCTCAAACGCATGGCCAAATGTTTCACTTCCGGGCTCCACTGTTTTTCGCTTGAGCAAATAATTCGCGATACCCAGATCGAAATAGTAGAACTTTGGAGATTGGTAGACGCGCCTTTTCGGCCTTTTTTGGAATGAGGGGAGAAAGCGTCCAATCATCGTATCCTCTAAAATCTGAAAATATTCTTTCGCGGTCGGCGGGCTGACACCGCACTCTTGTGCAATATTCTTATAAACAGGGGTGCTTCCATTGCTGAAGGCGGCAACTTCAAGAAATCGGCTAAACGCCGGAAGGTTCCTGACAACCGCTTCAGCGGCAATTTCCTCCTTTAAATAGGTACCGACATAGGCCTGGATAAGATTTTGTGGATCATTTTTAATGTAGTGCTTTGGCAAAAGTCCATGATTCAAAGCCCTTAAAAGATCGAAATCGTCGATCTCGGAATAGACGAGAGGAAACAATTCAAGCCTCAATGCCCGTCCGCCCAAAAAATTTGCAGCGGACCTTTTCAATTTTCGTGGACTGGAGCCGCAAAGAATGAATGGAACATTGTGGTTTGTTATCAACCATTGAACCTCTCCGAGAAGAAGAGGGATCAGTTGGATCTCATCGATGATTACCTGTTCCCTGACATTGGACCTCGCAAGAAGTTCCTTCCTCATCAATGTCGGGTCACGGTTTAATCGCTCAAATTCATCTGCCAGAAGCAGGTCATAATATGCCTCTTTCGGAAAACGTTCGTGCAGGAGCGTGGATTTCCCGGTTTGACGTGGACCCCATAGAAAGAAGCTTTCATCAGAGTTTTTGGGAATATCTATTTTTCTTTTATACATGATTAAGTAATATACCACTTTATTTATTCATGTCAACTTTAATAATGGGAGTGGTGGAGAATGGCTGTTTCTGTCATCCCCGCCCTCAATCAAGTTGAGGGCAGGCTCCAGCGGGGATCCATAACATCTTGAAATTACTGGATTCCCGCCGGAGTTTACCCTCGCCCCCGCCTGCGCGAGGGTAAACTCCGGCGGGGGCGGGAATAATGAAATGGACCCGTCCCTTGCGTTTCCCGAAGGAATCGGCTTTAAAGAGCCCTAACAATCATATGATTGTTTAAACTAACAAGGGAGGATCCAATGAAAAACAGTAACCAGATAAGCACAATAGGTATCGATTTGTCAAAGAACATTTTTCAAATTCATGCACAAGACATCAGGGGAAAAGTAGTTGTACGTAAAAAGCTCAATCGCAGCAAACTGTTGGAGTTCATTGTCAACATTCCTGCTTGTACAATTGCAATGGAAGCCTGTGGTGGAGCACATAACTGGGCCAGAAAAATAAAAGCATTAGGGCATGAAGTAAGAATAATTGCTCCTAAATTTGTAAAGCCCTATGTAACCGGCAATAAAGATGATCAAGCTGATGCGGCTGCTATTGCAGAAGCAGCGACAAAACCAGATATGAGATTTGTAGCTGTAAAGGAAGAGCTTCAGCAAGAGATGAGCATGATACATACTGTACGGGAACAACTTGTAAAACAACGCACAGCTACCCGCAATTCTGTCCGCGGAATGTTGGCTGAGTATGGAATAATATATGCCAGGGGTTGGTCATCACTTCGAAAAGGCATTGTAGATGTTCTAAGTGAAGATTCAGATAGATTGCCGATTGTTAAAAGTTTAATAACCATGAGATTCCAGGATTTACTTCGTATGGATGAAGAAGTTGATGTGTGTGATTTAAAAATTCAACAATGGTGCAAAGAGGATATGCGGTGTCGGAACTTATTGAAGATAGATGGGATAGGCCCTATAACAGCTACAGCCATTGTAGCTCATATGGGAAGTCCCGAGGTTTTTAAAAACGGTAGGCACTTTGCTGCGTATCTTGGTTTGGTTCCCAAGCATGTTGGTACCGGAGGAAAAACAAGAATGCTAGGAATAAGCAAAAGGGGTGATAGTTATATAAGAAAACTGCTGGTTCATGGCGCCAGGTCAGTTGTAAGTCAATCAGAAGAGCGAAAAGATAAATTAGGAAAGTGGCTTCGTAGTTTAGTAGACAGGCGAGGTTTTAATAAAACAACTGTGGCTTTGGCTAATAAGAATGCCAGGTTGTGTTGGGCCATGCTCAAATATGGATCATTAACTTAGTAAGAAATTAAGAAATAAAGTATCCGTTCTTTAACATGCGTAGGAAGATATAGAAAAATTGATGACAAAATGGCTTAGACCAGCGTTTTCCAAACCTGACACTGTCATAGGTTTTTAATAACCGTGGGAATGATTGAGGTAGAAGACGCGCACATTTCATCAGGGTCCGAAGAGTTTTAAAGATTAAAAAATCTCTTCAACATGACCGAATATATGACTGCATCTAATTTTCATTTTTGTTGTTTTTTCTCTCTATTTTCCCTTGACTGTGGAACGGGTCCATATATGACAACCTTGGGAAAAATAGCATTTTTCACCACGCCCATAATTCCCCCCTGCCACTGCACCCTGAAAAATGAGTGGAGGGCAGCATAAAATATGTAAACCCATAGGTCACATTGTACAATAATAACAACGACTTATGGACCCACAGACCTATTGACTTATTTTAGCAACTTTTTCTGATTTTTGCCGATAATCAATATAGAAGAGTGGGGGACTTCATATCATTCTTCTAAATTGATCAAAGAGGGTTTCGGGGTTTTTAGAAATTAACCTTAACGGGGTTTGGTTAATTTAGGAGGTCAAAATGTTTTTAGGTGGTGAAGATAAGCAAGGTTTTAGAATTCCTATAGAAGTAAATGGAAGTTTTTATTACGCCTATAGGAAATATGTAGGAAGTGACGATACCTCGCCCTCCCCTACTGGCTCTGACAAAGATTTTGGTAAAGTAGAAGGAAAGGTTACCCTTGTCTATGATAACGAATTTAAGAAAAGCACAATTCATCTACAGGCAAATGGGGAATTAAAACGAACAGACTCTGCAAATTTCCCAGGCAGTATAGACGAAATCGCCGATCATGTTCAAGCCGATATCCAACGGGAAGAATTAGATAAATTATTTAACAAAGATGCCAAATATGTATTCCTGATTCCGGCAGAATTTAAATGGGCCGACTTAAAGAAAAAAAATTATTTCCTTATGAGGGGGGGCTCTGTTAAAGATTTGGGGAATAACTTGGGTATCTTAGCTGGGGGTAAGTTAACTTTGGGGAAAATTCCGATTGATGGTTCCTTCGGTGTTCATTGGGGAACACAATTTATAATACTTGGTGATTTCGACAGTTTTAGACCTGATGGAGATGGCAACAGGCACTATCAGGCAACGATCGGCGTACCCATAAAAGCCGGAGCTATGTTTCTCATCAAACCCAGTTCAGAATTTGAGTGGGGTCCGGAAGACGACATCAAAATAATTCTGAAAGGAGCGATAATGTTTGCTCCTACTAAGAATGCAGAGGAATTATTCATATCTATTGGCGGTGGTATAAATTGCATAAAGACAAAAGGAACGGATGAGTATAAATGGTCAGAAAATGGAATAGATTGGGAGGCCGGTTTTAAATTAAGTGGTACGTATGGAGAAGTTGGTGTTGGTTTTACACGCAATGATAGCCCCCCAATGGAAGTTGAAAATCCCGGTTTTATGCATGGAGCCCCAACAACAACAACAACAGTGACATCAACGGATACCTTTGCTGCCTCTGCCTCTCTAAACATTACTGAACTTATTAGAAAGGCAAAGAAAAAGGAGGACTGGGCCAAACATGTGGCCTTTGAACTTGGTGGCGCTTATATATATTATAGTCAAAAACAAGATACATTGGAGATAGCTGGTTACCACGAAAACAGTTATCACAATTTTATGGGTACAGCTACTCTAACCGTTAGTACTGATAATATTATAGAAAATATTGGAAGTTTATTTGAGTAATAACATTAAAAGGATTTTTGTATGAAAACACAAAATAAATTATGTCTGGTTCTGATTGTTTTTGCAGCATTTATCCTCAATGGATGCGAAGATGGAAACGGTTCAACAACAGAAATTAACGCATCAGAGTCAATCTCTGAAAAGGCACCAGCCCCTGTAAGCATTGAGATTAAAAGTTTTACGGTTGCGCCTGAATCAGTTGAAAAAGGACACGGAGTAAAGATCTGTTGGGAAGCAACCCCTGTGGATGTTCTTGTTGAAATCGTTGATTCAAAGGGAGCCAAAATCGCCACAAAAACGATGGAGGTTCAAGAAAAAGAGGAAAAAGCAAGTGAAGCATCCCTAATTAATGTAAAGACATCGGTTGTCTCCTTACTCTCGGGTAAGGTGATTGAAGAAGATAACGCCGAGGTTAAAGAAGAAAAAAAGGATTCCAATAACGGTTGCGTTGAGGTTGTCCCTGAGGAATCAACATTATATACGATCACAGCATCCTTAAATGAAGATTCCAAAACAGATACAAGGTCAGTTGAAGTTGTGGAAATTGTGGTTGGAACGCCACAGGCTTCCGCAAGCGCGTTAGGAAACCAAACTGAAGAAAAGTCCGAGGAAACTCTGGCGAAAGAGATGATGGAAGAGATAAAAAAGATGTTCGAAGAGGAGTTGGCAAAAAAAGAGGAAGAAAATAGCGCCGGCATTGATGATTTAAAGGCAGAAATTGAGGCATTAAAGTTACAATTAGAAGAATCACAACAGGCCCAAAACGGGGGGGCTGGTTTGGATGGCTCAAATTCAAATGGTAGCGTAATCGACAGTAACGATAAAGATGCTAATATTGAATGGCAGATTATCCAGAAAGAGACCTTTGTAAATAGTATTGCCTCTTCAGGAAAGCTATCAGGCAATTCAACAGAAAGTTCGAAGATTAAAATTACTGAAGATGAGGAAGAGGAAAAAAACATCGTAAAGCTGGACACTAAGCCGATATTAACTATTAATAAAATTGATGGTAATGCTGCAATTCCTATCAAAATAAGTCTGATTGATATACTAAAGTCTGCTTTCAAAAGCGCCGGTCAAGCAACACAGCAACCTTCTTATAGCAACATGACAAAGATGGCGCCCTTTAAGGTCAATACATTTAATGAAATGGAACGGAAAGATGATAGTATTTTGCTGGCCGGTGTTCTTGGCGGAATGATGAAATCAACGGATGGTGGCGACACATGGACTATGGAACTTCCAATGCCAATTTTAAATTATGAAGGGTCGCATATGTCCTGTTATGGTAAAGAGCAAGACCTAATTAAAAACACGGACAAAGAAGAAATCAGGGGATATAATCAAGTATGTGACATAGAAATTATCGAAAATCGCGTTATTGTGGCCTTTGATGATGGAATTTCTTATTCAGATACACCTGATGATATCTTTTCATGGCACACATGGAACAATGATAAATTGGATCCATATGAAGATTACAAAACCAATTGGCGCGTATTTAATGCATTAGAAATGTATGATGGTGTTCTGTACGCCGGAACCAGTGATGGAATATATACAAGTGAAAGTGGAGAAGCGTGGAGCAATGATAATGGCGGCTCACTATCATCTTCTATAGATGTTTACAGACTTGCCTCTGGCGACTCAAAACTTTATGCCGGAACTAATAATGGCCTTATGATTAAAAAATCTACTACAGGCGACTGGGAAAAAGTTGAATCCTGTCCAATTCAAACTATTCAAGCGCTGGCCGTTAAAGACAAAACGATCGTTGTTGGCGATGGCGAACTTCACATCAGTACCGATGGTGGTGATACATGGAAAAACATCCATAATGAAAATATGGGCATGGTCAATGACATTTCAATTACAGAGGATGGCATAATCTACGTCGCAACTGAAAATGGGCTTTTTTCTGCTGAAATTCCTGAATAAATAACCGTAATCATAAAAATTCAAAGGCCGGGTTGGTTCAAAACACCCCGGCTTTTTTGTTGTTTTTTACTATAACCATCCGAAATCACTGATATTTTGCTGCCCTGCAACCGG
>CAZHVX010000106.1:0-7797 GCA_964536295.1 uncultured Pseudomonadota bacterium | reverse complement strand
TTTCTTAACATAAAGATCTTCTTAATTATAAATCATAATCCGTAACAATAGTAGACAAGGTTAGCTCATTTGTCTGGAGCCATGACATCTTGACATCAATTCGTTTGATTCCTGTATCATTTGGATCTTCATCATCTGTTTCAAGATCACTTAAAACATCTTCTATTGTAACCTCTTGCGTAAAGGCATATACGGGACCGGGAGAAACACCCAGAGAAACGGTGTTTGTCGTGGTTCCACAACTTAAGGAATCGTAGCCATTGACATCGGCCTTTACACTAATAAGTTCCTCCAATTTTTCGCGAGCCAAATTGGAGGCCATAATCTCCAGATCAGATTCTATCGCACCCCTCGACGCATTATTAAAAAGGATCATCAATCCGAACAAACCAACTGAAAGGATGACGATCGTAAGTAGGACCTCAATTATTGTAAAACCCTTTTTATTCATAAAAATTATTTTTTAGGAACTCTTGAAAACGCTCATTTGTCATTCTGAGGACGCGTAAGCGGTCGAAGAATCCCGCGTGTACGCTGTACTCACTGGATCCTTCGTCTGCTTCTAGCAGACTCAGGATGACAAAATATGTTCGGAAACAAGCTCCTTGAGCTTCCTTTACTGAAAACAAAGTTTGCACTGACAGCCCGCGCCCGCGCCCTGCATGTCAATTATTACCAATCCACTTTCTTCAACAATGTAGACATCCTTCCGATCACCCTGCTCGGATTGCAATTCAACTCTACCATCACCACCCTGTATCGGACGACCATATCGATCAAACTGTACGGTTAAATTATTAAGAATTACAACATTCTGGTACTTACTAAAATCATCTACCCATGGGGCGGCAGTTACCGGATTTGTGGCAGGCGTTCCAACAGCTCCCTCAAATATTGTATATCCAACACCAGATGTAAAAACACCCCCATAATTCACCCCGGTAGCAATGGATTGTTGATGTGCCCATCTTAAATCCGATTGTATTATACGGGCCGCAACATCAAGGGATGCGCTGGACACATTTGCTGTATAGGTAACGTATGAGTAGGCGAGGAGGGATAAGGCACCGAAAATCATTACCAGTTCGATAAATGTAAATCCTTTATTATTTCTCATATTGCGTATTATATTGATTTTATTTAAAATAACCATATTTATTTAAACTCTTTCAGCATTAAATTGCAAATCAAAACTCACTGTCATCCTCGGGCTTGACCCGGGGATCCATGCTTGAATGTCATCAGACTGGATCCCCGGGTCAAGCCCGAGGATGACAATAAAACCTGTAGGGATCATCTCCGATACCTCTGTGCTCTCTGCGCAAAAAAAAAGGGGAATTGAATTGCTTCAATTCCCCTCTAAATTCTAGCCACCATCAAAGACTAATGTGTAATTGAAAACGCCCCTGTAGCCGCGGTATATGTTAAGGTCGCCTTAGCAGTATCGGGATCGGTATCGGTGCCCCCATCATAGAGATAGATTCCTTCCGTCGCACCCGTCGACCAGTTATCATCCTCAACCGGGTTCGCCAAAACGCCGCCAAAACACGCTGTTGCGCTGCAGGCTGTATTGGCGGCAAATGATTCACCTGTGCCCCACAACTCGGCCGCTGTTGGATATGCATCTGTCTGATTCTTGATAATGTTTTCGGCCTTCCAAAGAGCAACACCGGCTCTTACTGCGCCAACCACACCGTCACGTGACGCTTGCTTTGCCTCATCAGACAAATCATAGAATTTTGGTAATGCGGACACTGCCAAAATACCTAGGATCGCAATAACCAAGATTAGCTCGATGAGTGTAAAACCTTTTCTTCCCTTCATTTTCCCCTCCTGTTTTTTTAGGTGTCGAATTATATATTTGAAATTATTTAATGTCTAGCATTTTATGTATATTAATCATGCTGGACCAAGTTGCGTCATATAATTGACCCGTCGGGGAGTTTTCTTCCAACTATTCATAAAACAAAAACCTTTAAACCCTCCGACGGGTCATCCCGAGGTCGCATTCGCGACCGAGGGATCTCCGGGAGATCCTTCGGGTCCGCATCCGGCGGACCACTCAGGATGAGGGGTCGGGGAATTTCCCCGACCCCTCATATAATTACCAAAATTCAAACCCTGAGGTTGAACTCATAACCCATCCGGTAGCCGGATTGTATTTGTATGCACTCCCGAATGGATCAACAACCTCCCCCTTTTCATCAATGGAGGCATTTTCAACATATCTACGCGTAACTTTTTCCCCTTCAAATTGATAATAACCTTCAACAAGTTCTTTAAGACCTGGGGGATTATGCCTATTAACTGATTTATACAAATTCACCGAATTTCGTAGGATCGCAAGTTGATAAAACATTGTCCTTTGTTTGACCATCTGGCGCTCAAAATAAACACTCGACAGAACCAATGCGGCAACAATCAAACCAATGGAAACCATCACGACGACTTCCCACCATTCTCTTTTTACATTATTCATAATTTCACCCATAATAGTTTTCCAACCTTAGCCTACCTCCCCCTAAGGGGGAGGCCAGGTGGGGGTGGCTTCAATTAAAGTATCACCCTCCCCTTACAACCAGCTTAAAGAACCTCTAAAAAATTACATTAAGCACCTTGTTTGTCATTCTGAGTGATATTAAAGCGCCCGCCAGAGGCGGGTCAGCCTCCGGCTGAAAGAATCCCGTTTGTTCAGTGTTCACGCGGGATCCTTCGGCTTTGCCTCAGGATGACACACAGTAAAAATAACTTTAATGCGTCAAAATCTTAATTTTTCAGAGGTTCCTTAAAATTTGATTACCAATTTTTATATCCTTCACTACTTGAGTAAACCCAGGCATTCTTCTTATCATAGAAGTACGGCGATCCAAATGGATCAACAATCTGCCCCTTCTCATCAACGCTAAACTTTCTCAAGAGAGGAATCCCTGTACCAATATTTTCCTTGAGCAATTCAGTTAACCCAGTAGGATTGTTTCTTTTAACAGTTTTATACAGGGTTATCGCAGTACGCATACTCTCTAATTCTGATTTTAAAACTTTCCCTTTAGATACCTTATCATTATATGAGTATATACCCATACTGACAAAGACTGACAAAAGCAACACTATCAGTAAGAAAACTCTCTCGGCCTTAGGTCTATATTTCATTAAACATCCCCTATTTATTCACGACCTGCGAAAGGTTCCAAATCGGCAAAAAGATTGCCAACGCAAGCACGGTCACCATACCAAAAATTCCCACCAATAACAAGGGCTCAAGTAAGGTTGTCAGATTCTTAATCGTGTGGCTAATTTCCAGATCGTAGTGGTCGGCTATGGTATCAAGCATCTCATCTAGAGAGCCCGCGCGTTCTCCCACAGCTGTGGTTTCAACCATAACGGGCGGAAATAAGCTTTCGCGCGCCATTGCCTCGGACAGCGTTGCCCCTTTTTGTATATTATCACGTATCCTCAAAACCTCCCGGGAGAAAGCCTCGTTTCCAACAACCTTTGCAACCACCTCTAAACATCGCGGCATAGGCAAACCACTTTTATATAGTGCGCTTAGTATATGTCCAAACCTTGAATTAGCAATTTTCATTGTAAGATCACCAAAAACCGGAAGCTGGAACTTTAATTGATCTAATTTTAATTTGCCGGTCCTGGATTTATGGTATCTCATAAATGCAAAATATATACCCCCCATCGCACCCAATACAAGGTACCAATACGCCCTCGTAAATTTACTTACATTAATAAGTATCAATGTGGGCAGCGGCAATGTTGCATTGTATTTTCCATAAAAAGACGAAAATCTTGGAACAACAACCGACATTAACACAAAGATTGCCAACACCAAAACAGTTATAACAATTTTTGGATAAAGGGTCGCGCTTTTAACATTTTTTTTCAGCTCTTCTTCTTTTGCCAGAAGTTTCACAAGCTCCTTTAGGACCTCTTCCAAGATTCCGGCCTCTTCACCAGCGGATAGCATAGAAACATACAGTTCATTAAAAACCCTTGGATGCCTTCCAAAGGCCTGAGACAAACTTGAACCACCGGCAATATCAGCGCGGACCTTGGTTACAGCGCTTTTGAGGGCCTTTGACGAAATCTGTTTCTTCAATGTGTCAAAGATGGTTTCCATACTGACGCCTGCCCTGAACAATGTATAGAACTGGCGGGTAAAAACCATCAATTCTTCAGCCTTGACCCTATTGAATATTTTATTAAAAGTTTCGAGGAGAACCGATATCGTTGGTGAACCAACACCCATCTCTCGAACAAAGATAGGGATCAATCCCTGATGAAAAAGGCCTTCTTTCAATTCATTGGAATTTCTTGCCTCGATCTCACCGGTAACAAGCTTGCCATCTTTATCTCTAGCCCTGTAAAAAAAATTACCCATTCTTTTACTGAGTAACCAGATACCAGGAACCAGTTACCAGAAATCTGGTTACTGGTTACTGGTTACTGGTTACTACTCTTGCGTGACCCTTAACACCTCATCAACAGTTGTAACACCTTCCCTTACCTTATCCAAGCCTTCGTCGCGAATATCCTTAACACCTTTTTGTCGCACCAGTTGTAAAACTTCTTCGGAGGACTTCCCCTGCGAAATACAATTTCTTATCTCATCGTCGACATAAATAAGCTCAAAGAGACCGATCCTACCCCTGTATCCACTCATCCTACAGGCCTTACACCCCTTACCCTTAAAAGTTTTTTCGCCCGGCTTTAATCCAACCAGGGCAAGCTTTTCCGGGGGCTCATTGGCTTCGATTTTACACTCAGAACATATCCGTCTAACCAGTCTCTGTGCCAAAACGCCTAAAAGCGCCGATGAAATCATAAAAGGATCTATCCCCAAATCCAGCAACCTCGGCAAGGCACCTATTGCAGTGTTTGTATGTAATGTCGAAAAAACAAGGTGACCGGTAATGGCAGAACGAACCGCCATGTCGGCTGTCTCACTGTCGCGAATTTCACCGATCATAATGATATCTGGATCCTGTCTCAAAATTGATCGTAGCGCTGACGCAAATGTGAGGCCTGCTTTCATATTTATCTGCGCCTGGTTGACACCAACGATTTCGTTTTCGATTGGATCTTCAATCGAAATGATATTTCTATCCTGCGTATTTAATCTTTGCAGCGCTGCATAAAGAGTTGTTGTTTTACCTGAACCCGTTGGACCGGTAACCATAAAAATACCATGGGGCTTAGAGATAATTTCCTTAAATTTTTGTCTGTCTTTTTCAGAAAAGCCCAAATCTTCGAGGCTAAGCAGTGTTTCTTTTCTAAGCAAACGAACAACAACTTTTTCACCATGCATTGTTGGATACGTTGATATTCGCATATCAAGTTGCTCACCCACCAGCTTCAAGCGCACCCTTCCATCCTGTGGAATACGCCTCTCCGCTATATCCATCCCCGACATAATCTTGATACGAGAAACAATCGGAAGATGCATATTCTTGGGAAGGATCAATCTCTCCTCCATAATGCCATCTATCCTGGTCCTAACTTTCGTTGAACTTTGACATGGCTCGATATGGACATCACTGGCATGCTCGCTATGGGCCTGCTTTATAATTTTATTAACGGTTGCAACGATCTTTGCGCCAGACGCCAACTCCTTTAAATGATCATACGCCTCGTCGTCGTCGTCCCCCATTCCGTACTGAATAACCTCAATATCCCCCGCAAGCTCTTCCGCTGTTATTTCAGGCAATGTGTAATTTACCCTTATCGCTTCTTCAATCTCATTCTTTTTTGCTAAAACTGGGTCTATTTTATATTTGATAACTTTTTGAATTTCATCGGATGCAAAAATGTCCAGAGGATTAGAAAACGCTATTGTAATTTTATCTTCATCGCATTTAATCGGAACAAAATTATAGCGCTGCGCCAAACTCATCGAAACAAGCCTAACTACATTAGGATCAATCGAAACATCTTTTAATGAAATTAAGTCGATGCTTAGATTTTTGCTGATAAAATCCAGCAACTTTTCTTCCGTTACGAATCTCTTCTTGATAAGAATTCTACCAAGATCGCCACCAAGATTTTTTCTTGTTTCAAGAGCAACGTTGAGCTGATCCTGCGTAATAAGACCACCCCTAACCAATTCGCGTCCAAGGGTATCAATAGATTTTATTTTTTTGTCAGTCACTTACACCCCCCATCTGCTGTGATAATACCTACACTATATATTTGAGTCAAACCTATTTAGTGCTTGAGTGTCTTAGTGCTTTGGTGTTTTAGTAGGATACCAAAGCAATAATTATTATTGGATTTCATCACCAACTCTGCTAATATCTAACGCCGTTGAACAATTCAACTAACTAATGGAGAACAAATGGCTAAGTCATTGAAAGAACTACTAAAATTAACCCTTGAACCAAACGTTTCAGATCTCCACATCAATGTGGGGACACCGGCACAGATAAGGCTGGATGGTTCCCTTAAATCCGTTGATGACGACGTTTTATCCCCTGATGACACCAAATCTCTCTGTTATGAAATCCTGACTCAGGAACAAATTAAAAAATTTGAATCCGAAAAAGAGTTGGACCTTGCAATGGAACTGGAAAAGGAATCCCGTTTCAGGGTTAATTTATTTTTTCAGAAAGGAAATATTAGTGGTTCCTTTAGACAGATCCCTATGGATATTCCAAATGCTGAGGACCTTGGTTTGCCGGCGGTGATACATGAACTTGTGAAAAAACCAAGGGGTTTGGTTTTGGTAACCGGCCCAACGGGCTGTGGTAAATCTACCACCCTGGCCTCAATGATTGAAGAAATCAATAAGACAAGACATGAACACATCATCACGATTGAGGATCCTATTGAATATCTTTATAAACAAAAGAAATCCACAATTTCTCAAAGAGAAATAGGAAGCGACTCCAAATCTTTTGCCAATGCATTGAAATATATTTTTCGCCAGGATCCTGATGTTGTCTTGGTAGGTGAAATGCGCGACTTGGAAACAATACAAAGCGCTATCACAAACGCAGAAACGGGCCATCTGGTTTTTGCAACACTTCATACAAATAACGCAACACAGACCATAGATCGTATCATCGATGTGTTTCCGCCGTATCAACAGCCACAGATTAAGACACAGCTATCATTTATATTAGAGGGTGTGTTGAGCCAACAGCTACTCCCAAAAATCGGCGGAGGCAGAGTCGCAGCCGTTGAAGTAATGATTCCAAATACCGCAATTAGAAATCTTATCCGCGAAGGAAAATCACATCAGTTATATTCGCAGATGATGATGGGACAAGATAGAAGCACAATGCAAACAATGAATCAAGCGCTGGCAAAATTGGCTAAAGATAAAATCATATCACGCGAAGAGGCCATCAAACGCTGTTTTGATCTGGAAGAATTTTTGAAGATGATTAAGTGACCCATACAAATGAGAATTCGAAGCTGTGTCATTGCGAGGGAATGCAATGACCGAAACAATCTCCGTCTAACAAGTGTTTTAAGGAGATTGCCACTCCGCCTTTGGCGGATCGCAATGACAAACCGGGTTGAGAAACAGCCTCGTACGGTACCGAGTCCTCGCGATGACATCATCCTCCGAATTCTCATGAAATATATCGCCTACGTAAAATAATCACTAGTCGTTATCTTTAAACCACGCCTCTTCACCATTACGCTGACCGCCAACCTCTGCAACCGGAGCGACATAATAAACTGCGCCATCTGTGGTATCAAAGGTAGCACTAAGATAGGTTACCCCACCATAAATGACTTCGGAAGCCGTAGCAGGGGTGCCGCCGGTAGCAACCGCATATG
>CAZHVX010000105.1:0-7812 GCA_964536295.1 uncultured Pseudomonadota bacterium | reverse complement strand
GCTCTGACTGTTTCTAAAAACACCCTCGGCCCAGGCGATGAAACGTTCGACATCCTGCGCAACCTTTTTGGCCTCTTTTGGTGTAACCAATGATGATCCATACTCCACATGGCTTTTAACATAAAGAATTCTTCTTAGTCTTACCACACAGGAGGATAGGTGGTCAGCAGAGACGGATTGTTTCAATAACTCTACTGCCTCCATATGATTGTCACCGGTGCTTCTTTTTCCAATAGCGGCCACCGTCAGGGCATCGTTGGCACTAATTGCGGCGTGGATGCCATCTATTACTGCAGCGTTCAAATTTTCAATGATTAAATTATTACGCATACTTTCCAATAACTCCTGGGATCGCTTCCAGTAATTGTTAGCATCATTTTTTTCCACCCTAGATGTTTTTGCTTTTTTTGCTATCATAAAATATGACCTCGCTTGGAGTTAACCCGGTAATTGACTTACCTTTAAGAAAAATATTTCTCATGAAACCTTCTCCCTTTCTGATTTCCTTTTTGAACTTAGAAAGTGAAATGATTTTGGGAGAGGGGCTTACGCCAAATTTAGCAAAGATTATTGAATTCATTTCAAGGATTTCACCAATTATATCGTCGTGGAATTTATGATCTTCATACACAAAGAGCAGATCCAAATCGCTTTCTTTTTTGGCTTCCCCTTTAGCAAAACTTCCAAAAAGAATAATAGATAATGGAGCAACGCTGAGCTTGTTAAGATAAAAATCCCCCAATGCCTTAAGCCACGAATCAATTTTGTTCCATAACGGAATCAGGCCTTCCGATAAAAACCAGTGTTCATTGTTGAGCTTATATAAAATAGCCCGTCCTACTTTATTGGCCCAAATTAAGGTATATTCCTCCAGCAATTTAAGGGCCTGAAGTACGGCTTGTGGTGAATACCCAACACCGGAGGCAATTTCCCGCCCTGTGGCGCCTTTGTTCGAAATATACAAGAATCGTAGCGCAGTAAGGGCTATTTTGTTGCCTAGTATGTTTTTAATATCATATGCCATAAACATGGAAATACATTTATTTAGACACATGTCTATATTAATACATTGTTCAGCGGGGGTCAATTCTTTTTTCCTAAGTTTGCGTTATTTAAGTGATTATATGCACTTATATACCGTGAGGATTTGGGAAATCTGGGGGGGGGCAGGAATGACATTAAAACGGAGTTTTTCAGAGCTTCCTTTACTTGATTGCCAAATCCTTGACAAAACTTTCATTTCGAGAAGAAAGTCAGCCCTTTTTATAGGAACGCACAATAAAATCAACAAGTTGCACGCGTCGCATAATTGGTATGGTGCTTGCAGAATAAGAATAACTAAGAAGGGGAGAGCTATAAGAAATGTCCGATGTCTTCTCTTTTTTCAAGATTAAAAAGTAGGGTAGGATCTAGGGGAAAGAGAATAGGACATGAAAGGATTGATAAAACGTTTTGCAAAAATTATTTTGTTTTTCTTTTTGATCCTGGCGATGCTGCTGGGCTTTAATGTCAATACGATAGCGGATCAAACAAATATTGATCTAACAGAGATATCTCAAGAAGAATTTGAACAAAAATTTCAGAAACAAGTTCAAAGATTTGAACAAGTAAAGACGGAAGCTATAAAATTATGGGATGAATGGTGGTTTAGGGGGTGGTTCGTTGATCTCATGAAGATCGAGTATGATTATCAGTGGGAGAATACAGATCCCGATGCTATTGACACACTGATTGGTGAAGCAATAACCTATGCAAAACAAATAGCCAATGAATCAAAATTCATTCCTATTTTATTTACCATAAGAACAACGGAGAATGGGGAAAAAATAAAATGGCCATCATATGCTCTAGCACGGTTTTTGTACACTAATACCAATGAGATATATTGCGGAAAAGATTTAAATGGGGAAGTTAAGTCTGAATGTATAAATATTCCATTGCATTTGATAGAAAATGAAACGGATACTCCATTTTACAAAACCACTGCAATTTCGACAATGGTCCATGAAATGCTCCATGCTGTTATGTTTAAATTGGGTTGGTTTCCTGCTAGCGTAGAATTGCCGGATATAACAGATCCTAGTAAACCAGCAAATTATATAGGAGATCATTGCATGACATGGTTGCTACAACTCGGCCCTAGCGATCTGAATCTTAGTACATGCTCTGGGACACCTGTCGATTCAATAGGTCTATTCAATAATTACGCATTAGAATTCACTTCAAATGATGCATCTTTGTTTGATATAGATAGTGATTGTATAAACAATTTTGATGATGATGATATTGATAATGATGGAATTACAAATATTGCGGAATTAAATCCCATGGATCATCAGATACGCAGCAAGTTGCCACTAAGTTTTTGGTTTATAGATTCTGATATGGATAGCTTTGAACGTATGGATGGATTTGATTCTATTGACGCATTTCCAACCGATCCAACAGAAGTTAGAGATTTTGATAACGATGGTGTGGGTGACATGCATGATGCCTGTCCCACCATAGTTGATTGCGACAAAGATGGCGTGAAAGATGGACCTACAATTGAAAATTATCCAATTGATGGTCCTACATTTGATATTACGCAACCAAAAATTGAAGAATATCCATTCGACGGCCAACCATACAACAAATATTGTTTAAGGGATTTGGATAGAGACGGATTATGTGCTTTGGGTTTTAACCTTCCATGTCCTCTAAATACGACCGATGTTTCATGTCAGGTACCCATAGATCCTAATGACGATCCAAATAATGGAGGCTTAGATTCAGATGGCGATCAAATACCGGATTGTTCGGATGTGCATCCAAATATTGCAGGCACTATAGATACCGATTTAAAGGAAGGTATTCATCCGTTGGATTATGATGATGATGGAATTTGTAATGAAATAGTAACTGGTGGAGTAAAAGATGGGAATGGAGATATAATTTGTAAAGCCGAAAATATGGCGGACCCGTGCCCATGGCAATGGGATTGTGATGGAGATTGGATCTCAGATGGTAACAGAATTCCTTCTTATATAAAAAACACCATTTCTGATATTTGTGTAATTGATAAAGATGGAGATACTCTTTGTTTGGGAGAGGATCCAAATGATGAACCAATAGTTGGATTAGATTCAGACTTGGATAATGTGCCCGACTGTGTTGACAAAAACCCATTTGTTGCCGGTGAAATGTCAGATGCACTCAAAGAGGGATATCATTTAGAAGATATGGATGACGATGGTATATGCTCAGGAATGATGGATGTGAAACATGAAATTGGTTACATGATATGTAAAGCAGGGCCAGATCCATGTCCGTATCAATGGGATTGTGATAACGATGGAAAAACTGATGGGTGGAAAACACCTTCATATATTTTAGATAAAAAAGTATACAATTTGCAACCCGGGCCAGATCCCTATATTCTTTCGCCAGCCGATGTGCTTCAAGGTGAAGATATAGGGAACTCCATGTATATCGGCCAATCTTTTTCGACAAAAATGAGATTAATAAAAACCTTTGATGTAGTTTATGGTATTTTGGAGTTAGGAAAAGGGCCCCAATATAATGAATATGGCGTTAATAAAATTAAGTATCAGCAATTATGGCAAATTTCTGAAAATTGCAAACCATCAAATGATGCACTGCTAGATTACGATAAAGATGGAATTGAAAATTGTTTAGATTCGGATATCGATGGGGATGGTTTGTCAAACCAGGAGGAAGAAACAAAAGGAAGCGATCCTAATAAGGCGGACACCGATTGCGATGGAACACTTGATATTGATGATTGCGAGCCCAAAGACCATTCAGTTTTTCCCGGCGCCGCTGAGCTGTGTGGAAATGGTCTGGACGATGATTGTGATGGTCATGTGGATGAAAACTGTGTGCTTAGTGATAAGGATGGTGATGGCTGGAGCGATTTAGAGGACAATTGCCCAGGTGTCTACAATATGGATCAAACAGATTCAGATATGGATGGATATGGAAATATGTGCGATGCAGATCATCCAGATGTTTCCAATTGTTCAACTTACGATAAATCAATACTGCCAGATGGTGAATGTATAGAAGAATGTGGCTGGGGAGAAGGTGATTATCAACAGGTAACTGAAACATCAGTGTGTGGAGAAATCGTCACCACTTGGGAGGCAAATACATCTAAACAACTGTTTGACGAATATACCGGAGAATGCGTTGGTGGTACAAGCTGTAAATTTGATTACTCAGAACGTGATGCATGGTTCTCAAAAAATCCTCACTGTAAAAAAATTACAGTCACAAAAACGATACCTTTTCTTTGCAAACCGGCAAAATACAGCTGTGACCCTGAAGATCAACAAAAGTGCACCAAAATAAGTGACGCCGTGTTTGCTGACTATGAATCGAACATAGAAATGGTTAAATGTTGTGGAGATCCAAATAGTAATGATTTTGCAACGTCCGATTCAGATGGAGACGGCTTAACAAATGCGGAAGAGCTAGCACACGGCACATTTATTTCCGAGAAGGATTCTGATGGTGACGGATGTTCCGATTATGATGAAGTCAATGGTGAAACAAATCCAATGCTGAAAGACTGTGGCAAGTATGTTAAGCCGCCAGAGGATTCGGATAAAGATGGAGTCTTGGATGATTTTGATAATTGTCCCCAAGTGCCAAATTCGGATCAACTAGATTCGGATTCAGATAAGATGGGTGATGAATGTGATGACAAAGATAATGACGGGGATACCGTTGAAGATATGGTGGATAATTGTATTAATATAAGTAATCCGGATCAACTCGACACAGATGGCGACGGATTAGGAAATGCATGTGATTCGGATATGGATGGAGATGGTGTTGAAAATTCACAGGACGTCTTTCCCTACGATCCTAAAGAAATTGCCGATTTGGATGGTGACGGAATTGGAAATAATTCCGACGATGATTTTGATGGCGACGGAGTGCTGAATAAGGATGATATATTTCCATTCGATTTCAAGGAGTATCAGGATACAGACAAAGATGGAACGGGCAATAATGCTGACACAGATGATGACAATGATGGCGTTTTCGATTTAAACGATGCGTTCCCTCTAAATTCCGGAGAAACCTTAGATACAGACGGCGATGGAGTGGGAAATAATGCCGATATGGATGATGATGGTGATGGCTACAGTGATCAGGAAGAGGTGCAAGAAGGAAGTAGCCCAATAGATAAAGAATCCAAACCTTTGGATACAGATAATGATTTCAAACCCAATTCGACAGATGACGATGATGATAACGATGGAACTATTGATGAAGAAGACGATCTTCCGCTAGACGCCACAGAAACAAAAGATTTTGATAAAGATGGTGTGGGTGACACAGTTGATACCGATATTGATGGCGATGGAGTTTTAAACTCGGAAGATGTTTTTCCTTTTGATCCAATTGAGTTTGCAGACATCGATTTGGACGGAATTGGTAATGTGGCTGACTTGGATGATGACAACGATCGTATCTTAGACATATATGATAACTGTGAAAGTCAAATTAACATCTATCAAATAAATTACGATTTTGATCAACTTGGGGATATGTGTGATAACGATGATGACAATGATGGTTTTCTGGACGAAAATGATAATTGCTCAAAGATTGCTAGTTTAGATCAAAAGGATTTGAATAAGAACGGCATTGGCGATGTTTGTGAAGTAGACCTTGGCGATTGGGACGGTGACGGCATTCCGAACTCTTACGATAACTGTAAAAATATACCAAATGAAAATCAGGCCAATAGTGTTGCCAATGCTTTATTTGGCGATGTTTGTCACGGTGGATTCATGATCATGTCAAATGGTGTGGATTCGCAAGTGTTTTATGCAAAAGCTTTTTTAGAAAATAGTACCTTGGATAAAGATGGTGGATTAAATAATATTTGCACATCAAATTTAGATTGTCTGCTGGGACTAAAGTGTTCTTCCATTAATAAGTGTGAACTCAATCTTGTTAATAAACCGCCATTTTTTGATCGTTATGACGCATGTGTTTTGGATGGCGTCCCCGGCTCCTGTAAACAAAAAAATGTTTTATTCGAGACGCAAACCAATCCGAAACCTCTTGCTGCAACAATTGAAATTTGTGGGAATAAGGTAGATGAAGATTTTGATGGATTGACGGATGAAGATGATTGTTTACCTGATTGGGATCGTGATGGCATTGAAGATGAATGTGACGTTTGCATGTATATACCAGAAAATCCCGAAGGTTGTGAAAATGATCAAGTAGAAAGTCCCAATAAGTTTATGTTCAGGCTTGATGCATCAACAGGAAAACGTATAGATGGTTGCTTTGAATCACCATGTGTAGAATTTTGTAACCCAGGTTTTATTTGTGATCAGGAATTGAAAAAATGTATTATTGAAAAGAGCAATCCAAGATATTTGCATTATTTGAATAACTATAGAGATTGTTGTTTAAATCAGGATGACTACTGTCAGGATGGTAAAATATGGAATAGGCAAACTTTCCCCGCGCCCATTTCGATCAGTAAACAAAACCCTGAATTTTGTGATGATGGAATCGATAATAATTGTAACGCAGTAATTGATGAGGCTGAATGTATGGCGGGTAACGATGCTGATTCTGATGGTATTTTTGATTATTTAGATAATTGTCCTCAGGTGCAAAATATTGAGCAGTTAGATTTGGATTCAGATTGGCAGGGCGACATTTGTGATGAAGATGATGACAATGATGGTATTTCCGATAAGAACGACAACTGTGTATCAACTTATAATCCTTCACAGTTCGATTATGATGGTGATGGTATTGGTTATGCTTGTGATAAGGCGATTGGTAGCAAAGATGAGTTTGCTGGCAAGAAGAAGTGTGATACATCTATAACATGCGGAAGAGGTTTTGAGTGTGTAAAGGGTTTCTGTATTGATAGAAAAACCTATAATCAAAAACCGAGTAGTCGTTCAACCTATGTCAAATAACAAACCATCTCATGCATGGCGTAACCCAGTAACCATAATGTCATCCTGAGCGGGGCGAAGGATCCAGTGTGTTTCACTGGATCCTTCGTCACCTTTGGTGACTCAGAATGAGATATCGAAGCCAGGTTAGCATTAGCTGAGCCGGCCTTTTTTATTGAATCGTTGTCTCTTTTAGTTTATTCTTCACGTCATGGAAACAATCACAAATTTATTAAATCAATTTGGTGGTTTTATTTGGGGTGTTCCACTCATAGTTCTTTTGGGTGGAACGGGCATTTACCTCACAATAATACTTAAAGGAATTCAGTTTACACATCTTGGATATTCACTAAGGCTTGCTCTTTTTCAAAGAGACGAGGCGGGCGAGGGTGACATATCGCACTTTCAGGCATTAATGACTGCTCTATCCGCAACGGTTGGAGTTGGTAATATTGCCGGAGTTGCAACTGCAATTGCAGCAGGTGGTCCAGGTGCGCTTGTGTGGATGTGGATCATCGGCTGGATCGGTATGGCGACGAAATATGGCGAGGCAATTCTAGCCGTTAAGTATCGTGAGAAAGATGCAAAGGGGATGATGTGTGGTGGACCGATGTATTATATCTCCAAGGGATTGAAGATGCCCTGGCTTGGATTTTTGTTCGCGCTCTTTACAGCAATCGCCGCCTTCGGAATTGGTAATATGGTTCAGGCCAATTCCGTTGCCGATGCCATTCAAACATCATTGGGAATTGCTCCATGGATAAGTGGCGTGGTTATGGCCATTGCCACGGGGCTTGTTATTATTGGTGGAATAAAGAGTATAGGCAAGGTCACAAGTGCAATTGTTCCATTTATGATAGTTGTATAT
>CAZHVX010000104.1:0-7824 GCA_964536295.1 uncultured Pseudomonadota bacterium | reverse complement strand
GTTGAGATGAGTTCCAAGTTTGGTGCGGAATTAGCGGAAGCATACAACCTTGTAGATAAGGCGTTTGATATGGGAATGGTTGTCGAGGGGATAAGTTTTCACGTTGGTAGCCAATGTACAAACTTTGACAACTACACCGTCGCATTGCAGATGACGGCGGAGCTATTTAACGATTCGCGCAAAAAAGGTTACAAGATGAATATTGTGGATATCGGCGGCGGTTTTCCTGTCCCCTACGATCCACGCGTTCCAGAGTTCAAAGAACTTGCAGAGATTTTAAATTCAGAACTCACCAGACTCTTTCCGGAGGATGCAGAGATAATCGCCGAGCCCGGACGCTTTATCGTCGCAACAGCCGGATCACTTGTTTCGGAAATTATCGGCAAGGCCAGACGCGATGGAAAGATCTTTTATCACATCAATGATGGTGTATATCACACCTTTTCCGGTATAGTTTATGATCACTGGGTTCCAAACTTTCAGACATTCAAGGATGGCGACATAGAGGTTTGCGCCGTTGTCGGTCCGACATGCGACAGCTTTGATAAAATATCGCTATCTGAGCAACTACCATCCAACCTCGCTATTGGCGATTACCTCTACACAGAGAATATCGGCGCATATAGCACAGCCTCATCCACAAAGTTTAACGGCTTCGATGGCGCCAAGATTATTCATGTAGGGAATTAGATTCCACGCCACTGGATCCTTCGGGCTGTGCCCTCAGGATGACGGACGTTGTGTGTCATCCTGAGTGAAACGAAGGATCCAGCGTTAAAAAACTGTTTTCGCTGGATTCTTCACTGCGTTCAGAATGACAATGTGATTAATGATGTCGCAATAAGTGACTTTTTCAGAGGTTTTTAAACATAGATTTCACTTCTGGATCCCCGCCCCCGACTTCTCGAGGGCAAGCTTAACACTGTTTTAATGCAGGGCGGGGATGACTCCAAGATTTGAAATACTCAAGCCTAAGAAACTTAGTGTCTTCGTGCCTTTGTGGTTAATGAATAATTGCATAATTATATTAGTGACAAGCCTCCCATTGGTTGATAGATAAATAAGCAACGGTGGGAGGTTAACGTGAGTCATATTGCCAACCTGGCAAGGAGATATTGGAACTTTCCACTTGTCTACAAAATCATGCTGGGTTTCATTTTGGGCGGCCTTGTAGGATTTATCTTCGGCGAACAGATCCTCTTCCTACAATTCTTCGGCGACCTCTTTATCAGATTATTGAAAATGATTATGATGCCGATTATCTTCACAACTATCACCGTTGGTGCGGCATCAATCAATCCTAAGAATCTCGGAAACATTGGTGGAAAGATAGTGCTATATTATATTTTCACCTCTATTATCGCAGTTGCAATAGGATTGGCCCTAGGAAACTATTTTCAGCCTGGAGTAAATTTAAATATAGAGCTTCCATCAAATTACAATCCAGACATTTCAACACCTTCATTGTCTCAAATATTTCTGAGTATAGTTCCAACGAATCCCTTTGCATCATTTGCCAATACCGAGCCCCTGCCCATTATATTTTTTTCGATAATATTAGGATTGGGAATTGCTCATTTGAAAGATTCAAAAAAAGAGGCCCTTCGAAGTGGCGCAAACACTGTATTTAACGCCCTACAAGCTATAACCGAGGTCATCTTTATGATCACGCGCGGCATTTTGGAGTATGCACCAATTGGAACATTTGCAATTATCGCCATTGTCATTGCCGACAAGGGAACAAGTGTAATTGGTCCATTTATGAAACTTATAGTCCTTGCGTATTCGGGAATGCTTTTACATATTATTTTGGTCTACGGTGGCCTTCTTCTTTTATTTGGAATAAATCCCTGGCGATTTTTCAAGAATATAAAAGAGGCGCTTATCACTGCTTATGTATCACGAACAAGTAGTGGAACTCTGCCTGTAAGTATGATCTGCGCGGAGGAAAACCTGAAGATCCCAAATAGTATTTGCGCATTCACCCTGCCTCTAGGCGCAACAATCAACATGGATGGAACGGCTTTGTATATAGGTCTGGAGATCATATTCGCGGCCAATATGTTTGGAATCGATCTTGCAATCTCACAACAAATAACAATTATAGTTACAATTGTTTTAATTTCTATAGGGACAGCCGGCATTCCAAGTGCAAGCCTTATACTATTGGGAGGGGTTTTAAAAGCGGTGAATTTGCCCCTTTCGGTAATACCGATATTTGCTGGGTTTGATCCCATATGCGATATGATGCGAACCCTCACAAATGTTGCGGGGGATTTGACCGGAACCGCAATCGTTGCAAAAACCGAGGAGAAAAATCTAATCAAAAAAGGAAAATCAAATGAATTTATCGAATGTAGTTAACGGGCTTAACTCCATCATTTGGAGTAAGGCCCTAATCATTTTATGTTTAGGGGCCGGCGTTTATTTTTCAATAGCCACCCGCTTTCTGCAGGTCCGTCTAATTAAAGATATGATCACACTTCTTAGAGATGGAAACAAGTCTAAGAAAGGAATATCATCCTTCCAGGCCCTGGCGGTATCACTTTCCGGCAGAGTCGGCACCGGAAACATTGCAGGTGTTGCCACGGCAATTGCGCTTGGTGGACCGGGCGCGGTTTTTTGGATGTGGGCCATTGCCTTTTTGGGATCATCAACTGCATTTATCGAGGCAACCCTTGGACAAATCTATAAAGTGGAGGAAAAGGGCGAATACAGGGGCGGTCCCTCCTACTACATCGAAAAGGGATTGAAGAAAAAATGGTACGCAGTGCTATTTGCAATCTCTACAATATTTGGGATCGGGCTATTTCTTCCGGGAGTTCAATCGAATAGTATAGCCTCGAGTATGAATCACGCCTTTGGAATTCCAAATTACATCTCTGGAATTGGTGTGATTCTTCTACTCGCACTAATTATCTTTGGTGGCATCAAAAGAATCAGTGGTGTTGCGCAGGTGGTTGTTCCATTCATGGCAATTATCTATGTCATCGCAGCGGTTGTAATAATTATAGTTAATATCGAAAAGTTGCCGGGAGTTATTTCGTTGATTTTTTCATCTGCCTTTGGAAGTAACCAGGTCTTTGGTGGCATCATCGGTGGGGCAATATCTTGGGGTGTGAAACGTGGGATTTACTCCAATGAAGCGGGCCAGGGAACCGCACCTCACGCAGCAGCAGCAGCAGAGGTGTCGCATCCCGCAAAGCAGGGGCTTGTACAGGCCTTTTCGGTTTATATAGATACCCTCTTTATATGTTCAGCAACTGCGTTCATGATACTTATCACAGGACAATATAATGTTGTAAAGGCCGGGGGTGGATTTATAACGGAAAATATTCCTGGGGTTGAAATCGGCCCCGCATACACACAGATGGCGATTGAATCAACCATTGGATATGGATCGGCATTTGTTGCTGTGGCCCTATTCTTTTTTGCATTCACAACATTGATGGCCTACTATTACATCGCAGAAACAAATGTTGTTTATCTGGAGAGAAATACCAAAATTAAGTGGATGAAAAATGCGTTAAGGATAATGCTTTTGATATCTGTTTTTTATGGTTCAGTAAAGACTGCAGTTTTTGCGTGGGGTCTTGGTGATCTAGGCGTTGGGTTGATGGCGTGGTTGAATATCATTGCCATCGGGTTGTTAAGCCGCCCTGCCCTTAAGGCATTAAAGGATTATGAATTGCAGAAGGCCCAAGGCCTGGATCCGATTTTTTCTCCCCTAAAGTTAGGTATCAAGAACGCAACGTTTTGGATTGATGATAAGAAAGAATTAAGTGAAGAATGTCCAGAAAAAGGATTAGGTTCCGTTTGTCGTTGCGAGGGAATAAAATGACCCCCGCCTGCTAACGCCTGAGCGTAGCGATGGCGGGCAGGGAAGCAATCTCCATTTGGCAACCGTTCAAAGGAGATTGCCACGCGAATGGAGTTCGCTCGCAAATTGGGACTCAGAATAATAACAAAAAGGGCCGGTGTGGCCACTATGGACACCTCTGGCCCTTTATTTAGTGTAATAACCCAACATGCTAATCAGAGATTTTCATCAGTTGGGTTTATTATTTTCCGAAAGAAACTCGAAACTGGCCATTCCCTGTGTATACATATAGGAAATCGACCATAACGGGTATCCACTTGGATCCGGATAATAGGCCCACTGCTCATAATTTGACCCTGAGCTTCCACCCGATCCAACAAATCGCCAGTTGTCCTGCTTTACGGGGGATTGAAGAACATTTACAAAACACCCCGGAGCCTGCTCACAATTTTGTCCCAATGCAGCAAATCCAAGGCTACTCGGACCTGCATATTTCTGGTTGTCGATGTAGTTTTTTGCGGCATAGAGTTGAACGCCATCCTTGATGGCTCCAATCACCATTGCGTTCGCTTTTTCGCCGGCATCTTTTGAAATGTCGACGAATTTTGGAATCGCCGCGATTGATAGGATACCAAGTATGGTAATCACCATTATCAGCTCCACCAACGTGAAGCCTTCCTGCCCTCTAGTTTTCATAGAGCCCTCCCTAATTCAATATTATGCATAAATTATTCCAGTTTAGGCGGATAATAAATGTCTTATTTTTTAGATATTTAGAAAATTAGAGTTATTTGAGAATCTTTCAAATCGATAAAACACTGATAATTAGTAATAAAATTGACACTATTTCATTAAGGAATCTCTGAAAAATTGTTTTTTAGTTCGTATGTCATCGCGCTTGCCTCGCCGAACCCTTCGATATACTCAGGGCACAGCGTCAGTGAGTCGAAGGGCTCCTCGCAACGACACCTTTTGTTTTCAATGGGTTACGGTATTCACTTCAAAAACCTGAGTAGTTACGAATTTTTCAGAGGTTCCTAAAATGTTTCACGATTTTAGGCATTTCCTTCGCTGATATTATATCTGAATAAAATCTGGTTAATATTTGAACTCTTAGTGAGGAGGTGCTTGTACCCACCTTGGCCTTTATGGAGCTTATAACGATAGCTTTGGCCATATCATACATAGAGCACCCCATCTTGAGGCGTTCTTCAGAGGTTTTTTTCAGCATACGTTTTCTGAACTCGGTATCAAGTTTTAGTGATGTGTCACTCATCGAGCGCCTTTGTAAATATGTCATTTAAATCAAGCTGTTGGACCCAATCCTTAATGTATTTTCTATCTATGCCGGTCACTGAACTCATTAAATTTTTAACATCCCTTAATTGCAAATCTGAGTAACTATCCTTCGCCCAGTATAGTTTAGATATAACCATATCCTCAGGTGAAGCAATCCACATACTTGTACCATCAATTTCAATTTCTCTGCGCCTTTTAAACTCAGTTTTTCTGTATTCGGTATCTTTTTTGATAATAAAATCCACCTTAATAACGGAATTATTGTGAATAATATTGAACATGCCCTTGTATTTTAAAACATCATTTATCATATCTTCATCGATATAAAAGTCAGCTTTAAAAAGCTCTACCAGCTTTATTACTCCTTCAGTATCTATTTCAATAACGATATCGATATCACGTGTCATTCTTGGAATGGAGTAATAGTTTGTTGCAAGAGAGCCAGTAAGCATATATGGAATCCTAGCCTCGTTTAGCCGTGTAGTTACAATCTTTAGAACAGATAGTTCTTCACTCATTTAAGTATACCTATAGTTTCATCGTACGTCCATATTGGCGAATGAAGACTCCCTGGCATGAATAAGAACTCTGGGCTGACATACGGCAACGGTCATCGATATTATTATCATCGGCACATCTCATACAGAGCCACTGTCCCGTCACAAGTCTATTGGTATGGTTATAACGTTCTACATCGGGGGCAAAATTGCCGCAGTTTTCACACTGCGCCTTCATCTTATGCCCCTCCATTTCCTTGGAAAGGGGCATCTTCTTGAGCTTACGCTCCACTACCTGCTTTTGTTCCTTGGATTCAAACCCCGCTCTAACGAGGGCCTCTTTTATTGACTTTGCCATAGACTGCCTAGATACTGCTTTTATTAAAATCTGTCAAGATTAGTTGGTTAAATGATCCGTGTTTATCCGTGTGTTAGCAAATCAACCGCCCTCTTATTGTCCGATGAGCTGAAGTAAACCCACGTGGTAGGAGATGATCCTGAATTTGAACAATACCAATAATTGATTCCAAGCCCGTTGTGTGCGAGCACATCAATCATGCAGATTCCTTCACCGGGTTTGTTTGATAATTCAACACATACAATTTTTTTGCGCCCCGGCATAAAACCAAGCGCTGCAATTACATCAAAGGCCTTGTCGGAATTATCTGCAATCACAGAAAAGTATCCATTTTCTTCCTCACCCCATGCAGTCATTGCAGAGATATTGATTCCTTCCTTCCCTAAGGAACCACAAATTTTTGCTAAGGTTCCCGGTCTATTTGGTGTTTTGAAATGTATTTCGTCAACCAGCCATGCCTTTGTCATATCACCTCCCCTTTAATGAGGTCACAGAGTTTAAAAACGCAGAGCATGCTGAGAACTCTGGGATCTCTGAGTCTTCTTAATTCTAAACCCAAAAAAATCTCAGAGATCTCAGCGACCCCAGACTTCTCTGCGTTTAAAATCTCTGCGGACTCATACACGAAGCACATAGTATGTGAAACTGAATAAAATCACCAGCAAAAACTATTCTTGTTATGCCCTATAAGTCATGCTACAAAGCATTTATGGAGGCATATATGTCCAAAAAGACCGTTGCGATCCTCATGGGGGGGCGTTCAGGAGAACATGAGGTATCGCTGCAATCAGCAAAATCCGTAATCAACGCTATCAATAAGAACAAATACGATATTGTTCGAATCGGAATAGATAAATCGGGACGGTGGCTTTGGCTAAATGACGATAATTATCTTCTGAACTCAGATGACCCCGCAAAGATATCGCTGAAAACAAATTATCCAGAGATTTATATCAACCCTACTCCAAATAAAAATAATTTTATCTGCGATGATAAGAATATTCATGTTGATATTGTTTTTCCAGTTTTACATGGAACATATGGAGAGGACGGAACACTTCAAGGGATGTTAGATATGATGGGACTTCCATATGTAGGTGCGGGAACCGCGGGTTCATCAGTTGCCATGGATAAGGATATCGCAAAGCGCTTGTTTGTCCAGGCTGGAATCCCAACCTCTGATTTTGTCAGCTTCAACAAAACCGAATGGAAGAAAGATAAAGTTACAATAAAAAATTTGATAACTAAATTAGGCTTACCTATTTTTGTGAAGCCAGCAAATTTGGGATCATCGGTTGGAATCAACAAGGCCAAGAATGAAACAGAGCTTCAGAATTACATCGATGAGGCCTTTCTATTCGATACAAAGGTTATATGTGAAGAATCAATCAACGCGCGCGAAATTGAATGTTCGATATTGGGAAATGACGAACCACAGGCTTCAATCTGCGGTGAAATAATTCCTCAGCACGAATTTTATTCCTATGAGGCAAAGTATCTTGATCCCGATGGTGCGCTATTAAAGATTCCTGCTGAAATTCCGCAAGATGTGATGGATAGATGTCGCGAGCTAGGATGTCAGGCCTTTAAGATCTTAAATTGCCGTGGAATGGCTCGCGTGGATTTTTTCCTGGATAAGGATACAAACAAAATCTACATCAACGAATTAAATACTATACCGGGTTTTACTAAGATCAGTATGTACCCAAAGCTATGGGCAAAGAGTGGTATCGAATATCCGCAGCTAATCGATAAATTAATTGATCTGGCTCTAGAGCATCACCGCAATAAATCTGAACTAAAAACTGATTTTAAATAAGGATCCAGTGAAGCCCACGGGATTTAATATC
>CAZHVX010000103.1:0-7871 GCA_964536295.1 uncultured Pseudomonadota bacterium | reverse complement strand
GAGATTTCTTAAATGTTTTGATCTCAATCGGATCATATTGCGCATTGTGTTTTTCTAAATCAAGACACAATCGTTTTGAAACGTCTTTCGTAAAAATCGTGGCAGAAACACCCTTCTTTCTTTTAGATAATAATATCAAAACAGATTCATCGATATAATTGTCGAGCAAGATGATAGATTTTTTCGCTTTTTTGATGATATTAGAAACAAAAACATACGCATCAAACACCTGTCCATCAAAGAAAACTCCTTGTTTGGGCTGAATCTCCGCACTTTCTAATGCCTTGAAAACCCGACCGAATTTCTTTTCTGTATCCAGTTGATGCACCAACTGTTTTTGTTCAACCTTATCGAGACGTTGAAAAAGGATGGCGTTTGTTTGTATAAACCGTCTCATCGCCACAAAGGCATTCATGATTTGGACGCTAACCTTTACTGCTGTATTACTTCTTAATATCGCGGACAGCATAGCAACACCCTGTTCGGTGAAGACATAAGGCAAGTGTTTTCGATGTTTTCCTCTGGTATCTTTTAAGGTCGCAAATTGCGACCTTAAAGAATCTCCGGATGTCTCAACTTGCGACATCCATTTATCGAACTCATTTTTTGTTAGTTGAAACATAAATTCTTCAGGAAAACGATCTATATTTCGTTTAACTTGCTCGTTAAGCCTTTTTATTTCAACTTCATACAATTCAGCCAGGTCTTTATCAATCATAACCTGCAGTCCACGTAACGTATAAATTTTCGAGCGAATCTGTTTTTCATTTATAATTGCAAGTTTTTTAGACAATTTACTACTCCTTTTCTATTCCTTTTATTTCCTCGAAATCGAGGGAATAAAAAACTTATAGGTATCGCAATTTGCGATACCTACTAAATTTCAAAGCCTGTGCTTTTCAAGCTTTGCACAATTTTTTCATCCAATCTTTTTTCTTCAATTATTTGTTCTTTTAATTGTTTCGTAAGCTCCACCATCTTTTGTTCAATCCGCGCCTTCATATTCACTCTTACCCTCGAGAAGTTTTTGGTGAAGAGATTCAACTGTGCCTGATGGCTTACCGGTACTACAAGCAGAGAAACCAGCCGCCACCAAAATTACCATTAATAATGATTTTATTTTCATGAACGACAATTTATGGTTATTTATTGTTTGTGTCAACTGAAAGGAAAATGGAAATTACTCGTAGTGTCGAATATTTGTCGATTTGGTAGCTGTCCACAGACTTCCCAGACTCATGTTGAATGATTTTTAACAAATTATCCGAAAATACAAAAAATTGGATTTAACTATTTAAAATACAGGTTATATCAAAGGCAAAAATAGCCTGCAAAACATCAGGGCAT
Organism: uncultured Pseudomonadota bacterium; assembly: GCA_964536295.1. Taxonomy (GTDB): domain Bacteria; phylum UBA10199; class UBA10199; order CAZHVX01; family CAZHVX01; genus CAZHVX01. The sequence continues at coordinate 6,524 of CAZHVX010000103.1, read as the reverse complement.
GAGGTTGCCGATCATTTTGCTGATTTTGTTGGATTATTTGAATTAGGTACTTGCCTCGCCGACTTGTCCGCCGTCTTGTCCGCCGAAGCTTCAGCGAAGGAGAAAGCTTTACGCGTAGGCGGGTCGTGTCTCGCGACTCCGACTCAATGGATATAGTTTGCAAAAAATTCAATACTCTTTATCCCTGGAGGGGCCGAGCATCTTTTCTAAAACCTTTCGCTGTTGGGCGAGGTGGCCAGCGCCGTAGACGATCATTACCTTTTTCCCGCGGTTCAGATATTTCGTTGCCAACCTAAGAACATTTTTGTCGCGAAAATTACTGACCTTGCCACCCAATGTTCTTAAAAAGCTCCCCTTAGGCTCATCGTATGTGTCCATAATATTATTTAGATCAAAATCCCGCCCCGCCTTCTCGCGAAACCATTTCAAAAACATGTCGTATGTGAATGTAACTTGCGTGTTTAAGTCCCTTTTGCCTTTAAACCATTCCATATCTTTTTCAAAGGTTTCCTTTGTTACATTCTTTTCTTCGACATGCCGACGCAGGAAGTAATATCCCAAAAGGTCCTGCTCGGTATAGCCCTGTTCTAAAATGAACTTTTTGATTTCCACACCCCTCGGCTCCCCATAAATAAATGGAACGCCTATTTCATATGCCAATATTGCGGCATATGTAGGCTCTCCGCATCCACTTACTTTAAAATCTTCTCTGTAACACCTGTCTTTATCAAACGTCCAAGTTGGAGATATCCCATCAAAGTAGGTGTCTTTTTCGACGATGACAATATCCGGCTGAAATTCATCTATCACCTTTTTAATTATTTTGTATGTGGTGCTGTCTGTTCCCTCACTATGCTTGGCCGCAACAAAGGCCAGCTTTCCTCCATCCTTTTCAAAATATGAAACATAGGGCACCTCTCCCTTAAACGGTTCGGCTTCATGCGCTTCAGCACTCCACGGAATCAAAAGCGAAATGTCGGCGCTAAATTTCAACGCAGTCGTTTGCTGTTTGACAAACTCCTCGCACTTCCCAAAAAATCTAACGGAATACAGCGTTTTATTTTGATCGAATTGATAACTATAATAATCATTTTCGCTGATCCATGGTTTTCGAACCTGACAGATATAGGGACAACCCCCCGGATCCTCATATAACATTGCCCAAATGGTCTTTAGATTTTCTTCGGTGACGGTGACCTTAAGCGATTTTCTTGGTTCACCCGGCGGCGCCTCATTGAAATCGATAACATCCCCTATGGAAAAAAGGGTATCTTTATCCACATCCTGGATGTTTACGCCCTTCACCTTTATCTCATCAACGGGATATTTGCCCATATATTTTTTCCTTACTCTTTATCGGTTATCGCTGAAGCAACAGAAAAGTTGCGACTTTTTTAAAAAAAGCTTAATTATCAAACGATTACAGACAATTTCACCAACATAAGTCTGGGGACACGACCCGCCTACGCTGAAGCTTCCTCCTTCGCTGAAGCTACGGCGGACAAGACGGCGAGGCAAGAACCTAATTAAAATACTCCAACAAAATCAGCAATATCTATTTTGCATAAAATATCCAAAGGGCAATTGACTAGATGTAACTAAATTTTTTCGTATAAACCCAGTTCCAAGCAAATTGGAGGCCCTTGATATTGTTTTGTTTTTCGAATTAGGTGTCGTGTCCCGCGATTCTACTGACATGATCATCCCCCCCCTTTTTTTAACACATTGTCCTCGAAATATCAGGATGTTGATTGTACAGCAAGTGGTAATTAAATGGGCCCTCGGGGGGTTGGGATTTAGTCGATAGTTGATAGTCTATAGTTGGTGTGGGCGCTGGATTGCCACGTTGTTCTTCGAACTCCTCCCGCCTACGCCACCCGCCGCCGCTAAAGCTATGGCGAGGCAAGAGGCTTCCTCCTTCGCTGAAGCTACGGCGGACAAGTCGGCGAGGCAAGCGCAATGACATCACTCTCATCTCTCCGGTTCCAAGCAAATTGGAGGTCCTTGATATTGTTTTGTTTTTCGAATTGGGTCTCGTGTTCTCCGATTTCAGCCTTATTTTAAGCACTTGCAAACCCAATATAATTATTGTAATCATCAAACATGTTCAAAAAACCCAAAAAGGATATTCAAACCGAGATATATAGACAGATGAAGCCCTGGCAAAGGTTGGAGGCAGCCTGCCAACTATATTGGTTCGCCAGAGAAATCATAAAAACCAGGGAAAAAAGGGTCCATCCAGAGCTGGGCGCCGATGAATTAGAGCAAAGAGTTCGTTCATTTTTCTAAATAATTATGAATTTGAAAAACTTCCTAAAATTTTTAAGACTTGTCGAAACAATTCCTCTGGAATACATGGTTTCCGATTCGATTGCCTCAATTTTGTATGGCAAGCCAAGAGTAACTCACGACATGGATGTTGTTGTAATTTTTCCAACTGATCAAATAAATAAATTCATAAACCTATTCGATACAAAGGAATATTATTGCCCTCCGCAAGAAGCTATTGAAGAAGCCATCAAACTTGGGGACCGTGGTCATATGAATGTTATCGATCAAAGCACAGGTTTTAAAATCGATATTTATCCGTTTACAAATGACCCGCTTGTCCAGTGGGGGTTTGAAAATAAAAAGAAGGTTGAATTAATTGCGGATGAGCATGTTTGGGTTGCTCCTCCCGAATATGTAATTCTAAAAAAGCTTCTTTATTATGATGAAGGTGGATCGCAAAAACACCTAGTTGATATAAGAGCAATGCTGGATGTCTCTGGCGATCAAATCAACTATCATGTAATCGAAGAATGGGCCGCGAAATTAGGAGTTAAAGATCATTTAAAAAGCCTGGCCTAATCCCGTGTCCCCGGAATTCGGAATTCCACACTTAACCTAATATTCATCAGAAAATAATGTTTCAACAGCATCAAAAAAACGGTCAACAACTCGTTCTTAATATTCGGTCAATGAGTCGTTGCCGCTATCCAAATAGCACTACATCAGGGCATGAGGTTGCCGATCATTTTGTTGACATCAACAAAACGATCGAATTGCCTAAGGAGGCCAAGCGTAAAGTAGAGCCCTAGCTGATTTCTTACCTACGATTACACTTAAGGCAAAAGATTTTGCGACCGAAATCACTAAAAAAATAGGGCTAAAGAAACCTGCGAATCTGAAATAACTGAACCTTCCATGGAGCCCTGCCTTCCCGGATTTTTTAACCACGAAGGCACAAAGTCACCAAGGTTTTTAGGTTAATAAGAAATAAAAAGCTTTGTGACTTGGTGGCTTTGTGGCTTAGTGGTTTCATCAACTATCCAACATTGCGAATGGTTGGCTATTTGGCTCACACACCCATATTCTGCAAATTTAAGGATAACGATCAAAGATTGTGGGATGGATATTGTTGTTTCACTCTGAATCAATGCCATCAAATTCTTTTCCGCTGAAAAAATACATATCATCCATCATCACGTGAGGTGGAACAAATTCATCTGGCATCATATCTGATATGACATACATATTTACATCGGAACTATCTGTTTTCCCCACACTCGCAGATGAACCTTGCGACATTAGTTTGCTAACCGCAAAACCTAGAACACTATCTGTTTTCATCGCAATATCATCAATTGTTTTACTGCGCTCGATATCCGGTATGGTACCAATCCCCTCCAAGAACCGATCATGATTGGAATAACCCCGCACGACAGAAAATCTAAACTCACCCATCTCACTTGGTAACTCGAAAGTCTGGGGATATCCGGTGCCACCCCCGGTTTGAGCCCCGATAACAAGGCCCAACTTATTAGAGGAGATGGAATCGACAAATGTATCACACGCGGAAAAACACCCCTCATTCGCCAAAACGATTAACGGCTGATGATATTGCCTACCTTCTTCCGCCGGTGTAACAACGACGTCCTGCCATATGGCAAACTCACCATTCAGTTCTGGATCGGGCACGTAACTAGAATAAAAACTTGGCCGTAGGGCAATTATCTGTGGGGATAAACGCGGAGAGTTTTTGTATCTTACTGTCGGCTTATCTATAAATCTTGACATTATTTCGTCACCAACCCAGCCATTTCCACCGGGATTGTTTCGAACATCAATAATCATTCCATTTGTTTGCATTAATGTGTCAAATTTTTCGTGAATATACTTTACATACTCATCAATAGAAGTTTCATTTTCTACATCCATAGCTCCAACGCGCAAATAACCGACATTTCCGGGTAAAATCCTGGCATATACCAACTTTTCAACACCACCATCACGTGAGACCATGTCCTTTGAATGTTCAACAATCCAAGGAACCTCAACTTCCACAATTTCTTGCGTATCATACTTTTTTACTTTCAACAGTGGATTTCTCGTTGGAGGATCCAAATAGTAGAAATGTTTCGTAAGATTTTTGACGGCCCAAAATTTTCTTGCACCATAAGTAGAACCTGACATAAGTTGAATCATATCCTCAACCAAATCCCACACCGGAGTGTTATTTATAGACACGATTTCATCACCTGCTTTCAGTTTTGAAGAGTCCCAGCTAACATCTGCTCTCACTTTAGTAATGACAACTTTGTCCCCAGCTTTGTCTACATTAATGGGCATGTAACGAAATGTTGCTTCATAATTTCTCATTCTAAAATTAACGTGGCCATCTTTAACACTGCAAAGCATTCTATCTACAATTTCATAAAATTCCTCTATACTTTTTGCATCTTTTATTTCGCCCATGGCCTCATTGTAAAGATCTTCCCAAACAACATTATCGGTTTCTTTTTTCAAATCCCAATAACAGTACACATCTTTTCCTATGTGATAAATATATTCGATATCTTTTGCGTATGTTTCAACATCAAATCCCTCACACAGTGACGGAAAGGCAAAAAAAATGAAACACACCAGTAATAGCACCTTATTCAATAAACTACGCATACTACCTCCAAATTATTTCTTATCCCTATATTCGATTATTTTATTAAAAAGTTGCTATTTTTCGGCAGCTCTAACTATTGAAAATTATTGGCAATTTGAGGAGGCTGACTTTCAATCCGCGAACACTTTCCAAACCATCAAATATTCGACATTGTTAATAATTGGTGATTTGATAGCTGGCCCCGGATTTCAGATCAACTAGAATGATCGGCGGAAAAGGGGATCACCCATTAGCGAAGGTGTCAACACTCTGGTTTTAAACCTTAATTCCCTCATTAAATAGGTGTAAGAGGGCGGGAGAAGATCAATTTGATAAAATGAAAGGGTTTGGAATTTAGTTTTCCATTCATTTAATTTATCAACAAAAGGGGGAACAGATGAAAAAGTTTTTGGTGGTTCTTTTTGTGTTATCGATCGCGACATTATCCGGATGCGGTTCGTCCGGAGGGGGAGATGATCCTGTAGTCGATCCTGCGGCGCCCGTGCTTACGGTAACAGCAGGAGGTAGTCTCAACACGATTATTTGGGAAGCGGTAACAAATGCCACTTCTTATAATATCTACTATGGCACAACGACCGGCTTCACGCCTTCGACCGATGATAGTTTTTTAGTCGATGCCGCCGGCACTGTTTCTGCGATGGTGGTTAAGTCAACGGGTTCCGCAGCATGCGCTCTTGCCGAGACTACATTTACCTGCATACATTCAGGGCTCGCAAACGGTACGGCGATATATTATGTCGGCACGTCCACAGGTTCGAGCGGCACGCCAAGTGCGGTTTCTTCTACAGAGACAAGCGGCACGCCTGCCTTTGCCGGCGCAATTGACACAAGTTTTGGCACGGACGGAAAGTCTTTTTTTGAGACAATATCGCTTTCGACAGACGGCTACAGTATAACCCCTGCGGTTGAAGATGCCAGCGGCAACCTCTACATTTTTTTCGGCAGTGTCGAGGCTGGCTTGTATTCCACGACCATTCTAAAACTCGATAGCGCAGGAGCTCTAGTTGCTACTTTTGGAACAGACGGTGTGAAAACTATTGCTGATCTAGCGCTCGTTGCGGCTGTGTTTAGTGCCGATGGCACATATCTCTATGGAATGGGAAGCGTCGAAGGGGAGGTGGCAGATACCACTCATGCGGTCTTTGTCCGCTTAGATCCGACAACAGGGGCTCTTGATCTTGATTTTGGAGGAGGAGACGGCATATTCCAAGATACATTAAACAGTACCGGAAACGGCATTTGGCTTGATTCCGACGGCAACCTTTCTACTATGGTAGGTCGTACTTATCCCGACGACAGTCAGAGGCCTACGGTGGCTAAGTACACAACCGAAGGCGCTTCAGTTACAGCATTCGGTACCAACGGCGGGGCTGCTATGGGCAGTGGAACTGATATTTTCTATGTGGAAGGCACAAGCATGGATTCCGACGGCAACTTCTTTTTTGTGGGTTCTTGGTGCACTAATGAGCTTCCAGGTAACCAGTATCCCTACGTTGCAAAGATGTTGTCTAACGGTACTGCGGATCCGGACTTTGGCATAGGTGGTTTTGCCCGTTATGAAGAATTAGGAGCTAGCAACGGTGTT
>CAZHVX010000102.1:0-7979 GCA_964536295.1 uncultured Pseudomonadota bacterium | reverse complement strand
GATCGGGCCCGTAGTGGACTTTCACCACCAAGTATTTGCGCCCTGCCGGGCGCACTAAAAAAACCGGGTCACCCGAAGGTGAACCGGTTTTGACATATACAAACATACATTTTTCACTCAGCTTTTTGCTTATTTATCTCTCTTATTTTTTCAAAGTACTCCATAATAAACATAAAAAACACCGTTATGAATAACGAAACAAAAAATGCCAGCATCACAATTTTTCTACGTTCTGGTTTAAATCTTTTTTCCGGAACGCGAGCTCTATCGATTACCTGGAACGCCAAATCCTCCTTAGCCTCGTCTATCTTAGCCATTTCATACTGCTGTGCAAGTAGGGCATTCATCTTACCCAAAACTTCACTTCTTAAAGTGAGATATTGGAGATAAACCTGCTGGGGAACATCCTTAATTAGTATGCTTGTTTCCTTGGTTATAACTCCTATTTTATCTTCAATTTCATTTTTTTCCTTCTCTAGCTTATCCAAATCTTCTTCATTCATCTCAGAAGTCCCGAAATCATAAGCCTCACTAACGGTGATAGGCACATCCACAACGGATTCAACACTAGAAACCCTACCATCTCTATAGAAATCATTCAATTCCCGCCCTGCCTCTAAGAGCTCTTTTTTATTCCTTGCCAATCTATTTTCGATAAAAATACGATTTCTCTTGGCTACGGTAAACGCACTATTATTTATTAGTCTTTGCAAACCATTTAAGTAACCATTAGCCACATCAGCTGCACGTTCTGGGTCACGAAACATGGCAGATATCTTTATGGTCCCTTCCTTTTTGTTATCAGCAAATTGCACATGGCCCTCGGTTAATACCACAATCGCTTTTTCCATAGATGGCAGCTTTTTGGGGTCATCTGTCTTCCATTTTCCAGCCTTCTTATCCCAATCACCTTCAAAAAACACCTTCATCAAATCAAATTCATTGACAATATCTTCTGCCAGTGTTTGACTCCTAAGTAAGGCCATAAATTTTTGGGTTGGCGTATCAGCGACCCCTCCCAATCCCCCCAGAAAAGGCAAACCACCGAGCTGAGCGGCCATGGCGGCCAAACCTCCTCCACCTCCTCCACTAACGGGCATAATGGTCGCAGAGGACATATACACCTTAGGTACAAGCAAACTATATATGATCGCGATTACAGTAACCACTCCCACAACTGTCATTATGATCCCTCTTCGCTTCATGAGCACTCGCCAGTAGTCCAACAAGTTAATTTCACTCGCACTTGGGCCTGTGGATTTGGGAACTAATGGATTATATTCGTTACTCGACATTTTTATCTCCTTACTATTAACGATCCCTCAATATTAATACTGTCGTTGTCGTTGACAAGGCAAAGCTTAAAACACCCATCACAAATGATGTCCACGCAGCCGGTGTCATTGCTCGCTTACCCACTTTTATAGTATCCCCAGGATTAACCACAGTTGATTCCATTTTACCTTTCTTCACCCTCAACTTTTGACCACCAGATCTTATTAAAGTCACATGCTTAGTGCCCCGCTCCTCAAGACCACCGGCGAGTGTTATATAGTTTTCAATTGTATAATAGGGACTAAAATCATAAGGGCCAGGCTTATAAACACCACCCAGAACAAAAACCCTATCCTCATAAGAAGGAAAAAATACGTTACTACCAGGAATATCCGCCAAATCGTAATCAAATTTGTTTCTTGACGTTATTACATGAGAAACAGCTATGACATCTCCATTTTTGACACTAAAAGACCTCATCGACTCCTCATCGTTTTTAACATCAATCAATTCCTTCTTGCTATCCTCAAATCTAATTATTTTAATTGGATCGTTCTCTGCCACACCATTAGCAAACCCTCCCGCCAACTTTACCACATCATACAATGTTTTTTCCCCAATTAGCTCATATACTCTGGGTCTTTTTACAGGACCGACAATCTTTATAACTTCCTTTAATAACGGAACAAAGATAACATCATTATCTAATACAAATGGATTATTCTTTAAATCTCCTTCCAACCTAAATTTAAGTAAATCAACTGTGCTCGTATTCCCTTTTCGCCTCAGCTGAATTCTTCGCTCCGAACCATTATCCCCTATTTCCCCTGCTCGTCGAACAACTTCAGCAAGTCTGTCTGACGCCGCAATACGATAAGTCCCAGGAGACTTTACTTCACCCAAAATATGGACTTGATATATCAAAACCTGACGAGCATTAGGAACCAGGATATCAGTTCTTTCCGATTGCAACATATTCACGTTCTTCTCTGCAGATTTCCCTGAGGTTCCAAAACTCTTTCCACTCCTTAAAAGCTCACCAGCGTCTTCAAATCCTTGCGACCTTCTTTGCTCGGCATAAAGCGGAACACTAACAATCTGAAGCAAAAACAAAGGCAGCAACACCTTAGCAATAAACTTTACCATCCTCTTTTCTCCTTTTTTATAACTTAATTCCCTAGTAAATTATATAAACAAATTTAATAAATAAGCGAGCTGACGGTTTTGCTCTTTAAAATTTCCCTAACCTGCAAGATAACTTCCTCACGTGAAATTTTCACCGTCTTTCCAATGGATATATCATTATAACTAGTTGGCTTCTCTATTTCTTCATTAAACAATTCCTCATATATCTTTTCGCCAGGTCGCATCCCAGTATACTCTATTTTTATTTCCTTATGTGGTTCTCGTCCCATTAAATATATCAAATCCTCTGCCATTTCAGAGATCTTCACAGGTTTCCCCATATTGAGAATCATTATCTCTCCGCCCTTCCCAATAGCAGCTGCTTGCAACACCAACTTTACCGCTTCATCTATAAGCATAAAATAGCGAGTCGTCTCAGGATCTGTAACTGTTACAGGCCCACCTTTTTTAATTTGTTCAATGAATTTTGGTATTACACTTCCCGAGCTGCCCAAAACATTACCAAATCTAACTGCCACAAAATCCGTCTCGCTATTTCCATTATAGCTTTGAATATAGAGTTCGCATGCTCGTTTGGTATAACCCATAACGCTCTTTGGTCGAACTGCCTTATCAGTGGAAATTAACACGAATTTCTTTACACCGTACTTGTTAGACATGTCGGCAATATTCTTGGTTCCACCGACATTATTATTAATGGCTTCCTGATAATTGGTTTCTAACATCGGAACATGTTTATATGCTGCCGCATGAAATACAATTTGGGGTTCTTGATTCTTAAATAAACGATCCATATCACTCTGATTTGTCACATCACCCAACACATATTCTATGTCTATATCATACCCCAATTCCTCACTAAGTGCATATAGCCCATTCTCAGATTGATCTAATACCACAACTCTATTGGGCTGACACTTTAAACATTGTCTCACCAGTTCACTACCAATCGAACCCGCTGCCCCAGTTACCAAAACCCTCTTCCCTTTAATAAAGTCTCTTACTACTTTATCATCTAGATCACGTGGAGTCCTACGCATAAGGTCGGCAATTTCAACCTTCCGCATCATAGGTTCAAACTCCATCATTTTTGAAAAACAGGGCAAGATACGACAGACTACTTTTTTTCTTCTACAACGCTTAACAATATCACGAAGTTTTTCAGTACTTATATCGGCAATGGCAACAATTAGCTCTTCGATGTTTTTATTACTAATAGTATTGCCCAAATCGTCTAATGTGCCGAACACCTCCAATCCATTAATGGTTTTTCCTTTTTTACCCTCGTCATCGTCTAAAAACCCAATGGGAGTATACAAAACCATCTTATTTTGACTTAGCTGTTTCAAGGCCATTACACCAAGCCCACCTGCCCCATATATCAAAACCCTTTTTCCTTTTCTAAATCGCTGAATTATTTCGAGATAATATCTGCCGACAAACCTGCTGCCACCGATCAACGATACAGTCAACAACCAATCCAACACAAGAGTTTTGGGGTTTAGATGAAATCTAATAATATATAAAGTGAACACAAGGCCTATGGAGCCCAACGAAACGGCTTTCAAAACTGCTACAAGGAAATCGAGACTGGCATATCGCAACACGGCCCTATACAAACCTAACCTGACAAATATGGCTATTTTTATAATTACTGCGAAGGTCAAAGCAAACAACCACGTCCAATCTGCCCAAGAAAAAACATCTCCAGAAAAATAACAAGAAAACGCAAAGGCAACGACTATCGAAACTACATCTAGTGCCATCAATAACGTTATTTTATTAAGCAACTTTTTCATAATGTTTAATAATTAAATTTTCTAACAACATCAATTACATACTCAACCTGCTCATTACTTAATTCTGGATACATCGGCAACGAGAGTACTTCATTAGAGATTTTTTCAGTATTTGGCAAGCTAAAATGGCTTAAATTAAGAGCCTTTTGTTTGTGCAATGGAATTGGCCATGAAACCAACGCTTCAACGCCGTTTTCCTTGAGGTGAGTTCTTAGTTCATTTCTTTTTTCGGTCCTTATAACATAATTCTGATAAACATCATAATGATTATCATTGGAAATTGGATGAATCTTCAAACCATCAACATTCGATAATCCCTGATTGTATAATCTGGCTATTTCTCTACGTCTCTCCAACCATTTCGGAAAATATTTAAACTTAGTATTCAAAATGGCCGCGTGAAGATTATCTAATCGGCTACAATAACCGTAGCATTCAATAACTTCAACGGAATCCACACGTCCGTTGTCCCTCAATGCCCTGACCTGTCTTGCAAACGCATCGTCATTAGTACAAACCATTCCACCATCTCCTGCGGTTCCAAGCATTTTCGCGGGATAAAAACTAAAAATACCTGCTAGGCCAAAAGATGCAGATCTCTTTCCCTTATACTCGGCACCCAGAGCCTGAGCTGCATCTTCTATTACAACTAGGTTGTGCCTTTTTGCAATATCCATGATTTTATCCATATCGCACATATGGCCGTTAAGGTGGACCGGGAAAATAGCCCTTGTCTTAGGGGTAATAGCTGCTTCGATAAGATCAACATTCATATTATGATCTTCCCCAATATCTACAAGTATCGGTGTAGCTCCCCTCGTAGTTATTGCACCTACAGTCGCAACAAAGGTGTGCGCAACCGTAATCACCTCATCGCCAGGTGCCAGGTTTAACGCTGAAGCACATATGTACAAAGCATCTGTTCCCGTATTGACGCCGATAGCATGCTTTACACCGACATATTTTGCAATATTCGCTTCAAATTCGTCTAAATGCCGGCGCATAATAAAATCACCATTTGACATAATCTCATGAAACGTAGCATCCAACTCCTCTTTCATATCCTGATATTGCTTAGGATAATCCACAAATCTTACTTTGTAACTCATTACAATCCTCCAGTTTTTTAGTATTAGCCTTTAAACTTGGTCACTTTTTTCACCGCAGAAATGATATTTCGTGATCTGACGAAATAAGCATCCTCCAAAGATATACTTGCTGGAGCGGGTGTATCTGGAAGAGTAACCCTTTTGATGGGGGCTTTAAGAAATTCAAAGGCATTTTGACCAACCAAGGCTGCGACCTCTCCTGCAAACCCACAACTTTTCCATGCAGCATCTACCACAACCAATTTTCCTGTATTTTTCAGGGAGTTATATATTATTTCCTCATCTAAAGGCTTAAGAGTTCTAGGATCGATCACCTCCACAGAAATTCCATCTTTTTCTAACTCTCCAGCTGCTTTCAAGGATTCTTGCACCATAAACGAAGTAGCAACTATAGTTACGTCTTTACCCTTACGACAAACAACTCCCCTCCCCAATGGAACACGATACATCTCTTCGGGAACTTCACACTCAAAATCATAAAGTAATCTGTCATCAATATATAGCACCGGCCCATTATCTTCAATGCTTGAAATTAATAGGCCCTTTGCATCATATGCGTTACTGGGCATAACAACCTTTAGACCCGGAACATGACAAAACAAAGCCTGCAACGCTTGGGAATGCTGAGCCGCCTGTTCATTACCACGATTAATAATCCCACGAATAGTTATCGGAACATTCACCTTTCCATCGAACATGTAATGCCAACTAGCAGCATGATTAACTATTTGATCCATCGCATAGTACATGAAGTCCATTCTTGGGTGGAGCATAACTGGCCGCATCCCTGCCATGGCGGAACCAATAGCGATGCCTGTAATTCCATTTTCAGAAATCGGCGTATCAATCACACGGCTTTCACCATATTTTTCGGTCAAGCCACAGGTACTCTTTCCAACGCTCCACGGACTTTCCAATCCTTGTCCCATCAGATACATATTATCATACTTGGCCATGCATTGGTCAAAGGCCTCATTTATGGCAAAACTGTATTTTACTTTTCTCATTTTTAACTTTTCTATTCACTATATAGATTGTTTAATAAAGTCTCCGCTGAGGGTCTAGGACTATTTCTTCCGTATTCAACGGATTCTTTTATTTCATCTTCAACTGCATCTTCAATCTTTTGCAATTCCTCAACGCTTACCTGATAATCTGACAACAGTTTATTTTTCAGATTATCAATGGTGCATTTCTTAACCCACAAATCTATTTCTTCTTCGGTGCGTAAACCCATATCAACATCCCAATTTGGGCCAACATGGCCACGCCAACGATAGGTAGTTGCCTCTATAAAGAAAGGCCCATTTCCATCTCGGACATATTCAACAGCCTTTTTGGCCTCTTCATAAACTTCTAAAACATTGTATCCATCAATAATTTTTGTTGGAACATTAAAAGGCGCCACCCTCTTCGACAAAAGTCCGCAATCACACTGCATGGGACCTCTTTTTTCACTGTCACAGGGAAGTCTACGGCATATCTGCATATGCGTAGCATAATAATTATTCTCACAGAAAAAAAGTGCTGGTAATTTTTTTAGCACCGCGAAATTCAGAACTTCAAAGAAAACACCTTCATCCATCGCACCATCGCCAAAGAACACTACCGAAATACGATTGTCTTTTTTCATTTTTGCAGACATAGCTGCACCAACACCAATTGGAAGACATCCACCAACGATAGATGATGTTCCAAGAATACCTTTTTCGGGGCAAACAAGATGCATCGAACCACCACGGCCACCTGAACATCCATCTCTACGACATAACACTTCAGCAAAGAGGGCCTTTAGTGATCCCCCCTTAGCAAGAAAATGTCCATGGGCTCTGTGCGTACTAAAAATATAATCACTATCATTTAGGTTTGCACAAGCCCCAACAGCAGATGCTTCTTGCCCAATGTACAAATGGGCTGGACACACAATCTCCCTTGCAGCCACCATTTCGCCGATAGTTTCCTCGGCCCTACGAATAGTCAGCATCTTTTTGTAGAACTTTAACGATAGGTCTTTTGACAAGTCATAAGTCATAGCTTAACTAGTATAGTCCAGATATTAAAAACTTCTGGCCATCGAATATTTGTTTTTTAAGGAGGATTGTTTTAATGGTTAAATAAAGGATTTGCAAGTCTTTTATGAAGGATCTCTCGCGCACATATTTTAGCTGTAATTTGAGTTTAAGTGGCCTTATTAAGTCCACATAGGCCTTTTCGGGGTCATCGTGTCCTGCCAACACAGCCCCCTCATCAGGATTAGCCAAGGAGGCCCAATCGGTTATCCCTGGCCTAATACTCAATATCTGCTTTTCTTCCTCGGTGAACATGTCCGTGTAGAACTTAACCTCCGGCCGGGGGCCCACCAAGCTCATATCTCCCTTAAGAACACTTATGAGCTGAGCCAACTCATCTAATTTAAATTTCCGTATAAACTTACCTGATTTTGTAACTCGCGGATCGTCATCTGCCGTAGATGGCCCACCAATCTTATCAGCGTTACTCACCATACTTCGAAACTTGAACATTTTGAATGGCCTTTCACCTATACCCATACGCACACCTCGATAAAACACAGGCCCTGGCGATTCAAGTTTTATCCAAAGCGCCAAAGACATCATGAGGAAAGAAAAAATTAGCAACCCAAGCAACGAAC
>CAZHVX010000101.1:0-8005 GCA_964536295.1 uncultured Pseudomonadota bacterium | reverse complement strand
TTTCTGGGAGCCTGATTTGTGGGTGTTGCATATGTTGCATTTCCACGACCACCGAGGCCACCCTTCGCAATTACGAACGATTCGTTATTATTTACTAAATCACAAATTATCTGATCCGTTCCTACAGCCTTAATAGTTGTTCCGATAGGTATCTTTATCTGTATATCTTCTCCTGCCCTGCCATGCTGACATTTTCCACTACCATGTCCACCACGATTGGCCTTGAAGTGTTTTCTATATTTAATATCCATCAAAGTTGTTAGACCCTCATCGGTCACAACAACAACATCGCCACCCCTCCCGCCATCACCACCATCGGGGCCACCCTTTGGAACATACTTTGCCCTGCGAAAACTGGAGCACCCGTTACCACCAGCACCTGCTGCAACCTCAATTATTGCTTCATCTATAAACTTCATATGCTCAGAGAACACCGAGAATACAGAGTTTAATATGGAACACCGAGACATTATATGCAAGCTAACATACAACAACTCTGTGCTTCCGAATTAAACTCAGCAAACCCTGTGTTCTCTGTGACTAAAAAAAATCCTCCACATAATCTATGTTACATGGAGGATTTGAATTTTCTCATATACACAAAAAATTAGATTGCTGGCTGCTCGAAAATGGAAACTTTCTTCTTCGCGCTCTTTTTTCCAAACGACTGAAACTTTACGTAACCATCGATCTTCGCAAACAGCGTACAATCCTTTCCCATTCCAACATTAAAACCAGGAAAAACCCTCGTTCCAACTTGGCGAACTAGAATATTTCCAGCTTTCACGAACTGACCATCATATCTCTTAACGCCACGACGTTGTCCCTGACTGTCACGGCCGTTTCTTGTTGATCCACCTGCTTTTTTATGTGCCATAACTTCTCCTTAAACAATTACGCGCCGACCTTGTCGATCTTCACTTCAGTATATGGTTGGCGATGACCCCGTTTCTTCTCATATCCTTTACGACGTTTCTTCTTATAAACCAAAACTTTTCTACTCCTACCTTGTTTTGTAATCTCACCTTCAACCTTGACACCATCAAGATAAGGCTTCCCTACTTTTGGTTCATCCCTACCACCGGTCATTAATACTTTTTCAAAGGTGATCTTGTCACTCTTTTCTCCATCCAATTTCTCAATTTGGATGACGTCACCCTTTGACACCCTATATTGTTTGCTTCCAGTTTCTATTACAGCGTACATTATAACCCTCCGATTTATAGACACTTTTCTTCTCAAAAAGGTGTAACCCTTTAAACCATTTCCAAAAATATGTCAAGTATCATATTTTTTCGCAAATAAAACAGGCCAAAATCGCAATTATGTTAATATATACAAATGTTTAGCTAATAATATCAATAGGTTAGACGTTTATAAAATCCTACAAAACGGCAACATCAAACTGCTCCAAATGGTAGGAGCTCTCAGCCTTTAGGATAATCCTCCTCTTATAAGCATGTTCCAGCTCTTCAAGCCAGCTGCGTTCCTCGTCATACATGGTGTTAACTACGTTGGGATGCGCGTGAATCACGATCTGTTTTCCCTTAAAGCCAGGGGCCTCACGCTTGACTTCGCGAAAAATTTCAAAGCAAACCGTTGTTGGACTTTTTAGATATCCCTTCCCTTCACAGTAGAAACATGGATTTGTCAAAAACATCCTAATATCTTCGCGCGTTCTTTTTCTGGTCATTTCAACCAAACCAAGGTCAGATATCTTGGTAACAACTGTCTTTGCTTTATCTGAGCTTAATGCTGACACCAATGCGGAGTAAACCTTATCACGATTGGCTTTTTTCTCCATATCGATAAAATCCAAAATGATAATTCCGCCGATATTTCTTAATCTAAGCTGATATACAATCTCCTTCATTGCCTCAAGATTCGTTTTGAGTATCGTATCCTCTAGGTCTCTTCTTCCAACAAATCTTCCGGTATTGACGTCTATTGCAGTCAACGCCTCTGTTTGTTCAATTATAATGTAGCCACCGGACTTGAGCCAAACCTTCTGGCCCAGAGCCCTTGTAATCTCAATTTCAATTCCAAATGCATCAAAGATAGGTTCTGCACGATCATGGAATTCAATTTTTCCCTTAACCGATGGCATAAATTTCGAAACAAACTTCTTGATTTTGTTGTACTCATCTTTAGAATCGATAACCAATCTATCAACATCGGTTGTAAAAAGATCCCTTATTGATCTCATAATCGGGGGAAGTTCTGAATGAATTAACGCCGGCGGTTTTGCCTTTGAGGCCTTTTCTTCAATCCCCTGCCACATCCTTGTGAGATATTCGATATCTGACTTAAGCTCCTTTTGGGACATCCCCTCTGAAGCAGTTCTAACAATAAAACCACCATTTTGTGGCTTGAACCTTTCAACAATCTCTTTTAGGCGTTTTCTTTCCTTATCATCCGCAATTCTATGTGAAATACCTATATGATCCACCGTTGGCATATATACGAGATAACGCCCAGGAAGCGAGATGTGGGATGTTAACCTTGCGCCCTTTGTCCCCATTGGTTCTTTGGCTATTTGAACAAGTATCTCATTTCCCTCTTTAAGAATTTTTTGGATTGATTCTTTTTTTCTTCTGGTGGGGCGAAATTTTTCTGTGGTTATATCTACTGTTTTGGCCAAAGAATCTTCTATTAGTGCATCTGCAACATTTAAAAAAGTATCAAGATGCGCCATCTCCTCAACAACATCAGATGCATGAATAAACGCAGTTCTATCCAAACCCAGATTTACAAACGCAGCCTGCATCCCCGGCAACACCCTAACAACTTTACCTTTGTAAATATTTCCGACCAAGCTTGCATCATGCGTTCTTTCTATCGAAAGTTCCACAACAGCATCGTTTTCGAGTCTGGCGATTCTGGTTTCACCAAGCGTAACATTTATAATAATCTCTGTGGTCATCTGTTCACCATTTTTCTAATCCGCACTTCTTTGGCATCCGCAAGAGGTGCTCCCATCAGAGCCGCTACGACTTCAAATGGCTTAGCTCCCCCCTCCATACCCTCGCGGTATGTGAGCCTTATCACACCGGGTTCAATCTGCGCAAGTCCTTCTACTATCTCCTTTAAATTCACTGTTTTAGGCCCCTTTTTACGTTGGACCTGGATTATTTCCTCGCCCTTACGATTAAAATCATCCACATTCAAATCTGCAAAAATAAGATACGACACCCTTCCCTCTGGGATTGACCTTTCAGAAATCTCATTGATTTTAAAACCACTTGGTAAATTGTGGTTGATCCTCTCAAGAGTGGCATCAACATCTATCTTTTTTGATAAATCAATTTGGAAATATTCCATCTCTGACTCCATCCCCACTGGCAATGCTGCACACATTGATATCTTTGGATGTGGATGAAAGCCCTGAGAATAAACAAGTGGCAAATGCGTTCTTCTCAAGGAACGAATTATCGCGGTCATGGTTTCCAAATGGGATATGAATCTGGTTGGCCCTGTTTTCGAAAAGGAAAAATAATATTTAAATATTTCATTGTGAATAGTTAAAGTTTTTGCAGGTTCTAATAAATCCGGGTTGGATGGTTCAACTCTATTTTTAATCTCATCAAAATCACACACCCCGCATTTTAGGCATGTTCCATCAAGGCAGTTATTTACAACTTCATACTCATTTGATCTTTCATATTCTTTCCATAAAAAATCTTTATTCAAAGTTACATTCAGATGATTCCACGGAAGAACGTCATCCCTTTCCAAGGACCTTTGATAATGATCAACACCCAGGCCCTCTTGATTAATGGCATTAGCCCATCTATCATAGCTAAAATGCTCATCCCAGCCATCAAAGCCACCATTTGTCCGATACACCTCTTCGACAACCCTCGAGAGTCGCCTATCTCCACGTGATAACACACATTCAATGGTACTCATCTCGGGTCTATGCCACCTATATTGCAGCCCAGGCCCACGAAGCTTATCTTTAATGTATCGCTGTTTTCTTTGAATTTCTTCCAGACTTATTTGCCTTACCCACTGAAATGGCGTGAAGGGCTTTGGAACAAGGGTGGAGGTACTAACTGTAATCGATGGCCTGACGCCCAACCTTCTTCCCAAATCACGAATCCTAAAGGCTGTGTCAATAATTCCTTGTATATCTTCATCTGTCTCATGAGGCAAACCTATCATGAAATATAACTTAATTTTCGTCCATCCCTTATTAAAAATATCTTCGGCCGTTTTATAAAGGTCTTCATCACTATTACCCTTATTAATAACCCTTCTCAATTTTTCTGTTCCAGCTTCCGGCGCCAAAGTAAAACTGCTTTTTCTGGATTTTTTCAAGTGATCCAAGACTTGGTCTGTCAATGTTTCAACCCTCATCGAAGGCATTGAAATATTAACATGTGTATCATTAAACTTATTAAAAGTTTGCAACAAGACATCACAAAGTGGAGGATAATCGCCAATGCTTAATGAAAGAAACGCCAGATCCTCATGACCCGAACTGTCAAGGGAACTAACAGCTGCATCGTATGCTAATGCTGACCTGCGCTGCCTTAGAGGCCTATATATATAACCTGCCTGGCAGAACCTGCACCCCCTAACACACCCTCGCTGGACCTCTACACCTACACGATCCTGCGTCACCTGCATATGTGGAACAATTGGTTTTATTGGGAGGTACGCATCATTAAGATCTGGAACAAGTGATTTTTTTATCTTCGTGTAATCAGAATATTTTGGATTTATCTTTTCAATACAACCATTTTCACCATACGATACATCAAAAAAAGATGGGATATAAACGCCCTCTAATTTAGATAATTCCCTTAAAAGTTTTTTTCTATCATTTTTTAGTTGCCTTGTAAGATTTGCAATATCTAAAATTATTTTCTCCCCATCACCTAAAACTACAACATCAAAAAAATCAGCCACTGGTTCTGGATTAAACGCACAAGGCCCACCAGCAATAATTAATGGGTGATTTTCATCTCTATCCTTTGAATGATATGGGATTTGCGCAAGGTCAAGGATTAGTAGAATATTTGTAAAACTTAATTCATATGACAAACTGAAACCCAGGATATCAAATTCGCCGATCGGTCTATGGGACTCCAATGAAAACAGAGAAAGATCATTCTTTCTTAGCTCAGCTACCATATCTTTCCACGGTGCGTATACCCGCTCGGCCAGCATATCTGGTTGGTCATTGATAATATGATACAAGATCTGATGCCCAAGATGACTCATCCCTATCTCATAGAGATCGGGAAAGGCAAATGCTACCCTTAGGGCCGCCCTATCCCACGCCTTCACTCTTGCCCCAAATTCGCTCCCAAGGTACCTGGATGGCTTCTCAACCCTTGGCAATATCTTCATAATTTTTGAATTCATCTCTGACATGCGGCGGACTATATGTAAAATATGTGAAATTGCAAGGTTTTTAGAAAAATTCCATTTGACTTTATCAACTTATACCGATAAAACTCAATAAAATCTATACTTTAGGGGGTAAAATATGAAAAGATTCATCTTACTAATCGCTTTATCAATTTTAGTTGTCGCGCCGGTGTCATATCTCTTTGCAGAGGAATCAACAAATGAATCTGCGAAAAGTGGAATAGATTGGGAAACGGTTGGTACCGATATTGAGGTATCGGGGTGGGCCGATTGGCTATACGCATATGACACAAGGGATATGAATCACTTTCGTATGGATTTAGGATTGAAGTTTCCATACAGAATATCATTCTTTACGCAAAATAATATCAACACAACTCTCAACGGAGACAATTTCGACACAACCAATTATAAAAGTGAGCACAACATATGGTGGAATCCAGTTGAGTGGGTACCAGTCGACATAGCCTGGCAGTGGCAAATGGATAACATTCCGGCTAGAAATGACAATATGCGCTTTGGGGTAAGATGGAGATTGAATGATACTCCTATAATAGACAACTTCTTTGAGTTTGCGCATCTAGAATTTTCCTCACAGATCCACCCCCTTCAAACCGATTTTGACGCCTCACCTGGCTATGGTATATCATTTGAACATTGCTGGGTTTGGAGCATATTTCCGGAGTTTATCGGGGAAGACAGAGCCTCCATGGAAGGTTTCATTGATCATGGAATCAACTGGGGAAGTGGCTCAAATCATCATGATATAGAACTTGAGAATCGATTGAAAGTTAGGACCATCAGCAAGCTGTATGTCATTGGAGAATTAGTTTACTCCGATTTTTACAACGAAAATTGGGGCGCAAGAATCGGATTGGAATATAAATTACCATTCTAACCACTTCGAACCTCAAAGCTCACCTACTCCTGTCCGGCAGGCGGGGCGAGGCAGGATTCGATTAGGTAACCAAATCAAATGGGATTTAAGTGTGGCCTGGTTGGCCTTCCAAATGTGGGTAAATCCACCATATTCAATGCACTAACATCTCAACATGTACCGGCGGAAAATTATCCCTTTTGCACAACTGATAAAAATATTGGCAAGGTTTTCGTTCCTGATAAAAGGCTTGATGATATTGCAAATATTTTCAAACCGGAACGGGTTGTACCAACCACAGTTGATTTTGTAGATATTGCGGGTCTTGTAAAGAATGCGTCCCGTGGTGAGGGGCTTGGCAATAAATTCCTAAGCCACATTAGAGAAGTTGATGCCATTGCACATATCGTAAGATCTTTTGATGCACCAAATGTTACACATATTGATGACAAGGTTGATCCTGTTCGCGATATCGAAATTATTAATACCGAATTAATACTGGCTGATATCGAAACGTTGGATCGTACAATCTCAAAGATTGAGAAGGCAGCGAAATCCGGTGATAAAAAATTAAAGGACCAGGTCACACAGCTTAAACACATCAAAGACGACCTAAATAAGGGCACTCCGGTGCGTTTGCAAAATCTAGACGAGCATGCCACGGAGGCACTTAAGGACGTTTTTCTATTAACAACAAAACCCGTACTCTACGTTGCAAATGTTAATGAGAACCACTTTTCATCGTCCTCTGAATATTTCACAAAACTTGAAGTCGCTGTAAAAAATGATAACTCGAGGATCATTGCTATTGCCGGCGGAATAGAATCCGAATTAATTGACATGTCCGATCTTGAAAAATCCGAATTTTTGAATGATCTTGGTATTAGGGAAACTGGACTTGTTCGTTTAATTCGAGAAGGCTACAAACTTTTAGATCTGATCACCTTTTTTACAAAAGAAGGAGTCGAGGTTAAGGCATGGACTGTAAAAAGGGGAACGAAGGCACCTCAGGCCGCTGGAAAAATTCACACAGATTTCGAAAAAGGTTTTATTAAAGCCGATGTCTTTTCTTACAACGATCTTATAACAACAAAAGATGAACACAAGCTACGGGGACAAGGTAAAATCCGCTCCGAGGGACACGATTACATAATTCAAGATGGAGACATCGTCCAATTTAAATTCAATATCTAAAATGATTATTTATACACCGCAGAGACGCAGAATAAATATGAAGGCACTGAAAATAAGTTTAACGTTATTCGGTAACGCGGCCCGTATCGTCTTACGGTAACGTTCACGGCCAACCCCTTTGTTGCAAATTAGACATAATTCGAAGTTTGTCATTCTGAACGAAGCCTCGGGCGAAGTGAAGAATCCAGCGTCTACCACTGGATCCTGAGTCGAGCACTCATTGAGTGCTCGACTCAGGATGACAGATTGTTAATGTCGAAGCAAAGTAGTTTGGGGAGTCGGTTGAGCGGCTTCCCCGCCAGCCATCATACAAAAAATATGAAGGCGGGCTGGGAGAGGCCGTTCATCCAAGCCTATATATTAACGGCCGAACGAGCAGGTGATTTTGCGGCGTTTGTCCGCCACCGATTTAATTCGTAGATGTAGGCGGATCAGCCCCTGGCTGAAGCAAAATCACCGAAGCGAAACCGATTCGCCAAACTGCTTTGCTTCGACATTACCAGTGTGTCATCCTGAGTCGAGCACTCAATGAGTGCTCGACGAAGGATCCAGTGG
>CAZHVX010000100.1:0-8058 GCA_964536295.1 uncultured Pseudomonadota bacterium | reverse complement strand
CAATTTGAACAAGGATAACAATTACTTAATAATGTGCCAGTAGTCCACAAAATATTGGCCCACGATCTAATACGCGAAATGCCTATCTTTGAGAAACATTTTCGTTTACAATCCAGGGTGCATTAATTAGTATAGGCCCACTATGTACCCAGATTTATTAAAAATTCCATTTTTTGAAAGCCTCTACATCCATACTTATGGGGCCATGGTTGCGCTGGCATTTTTAGCTGGCACGATCTGGGTCTATTATGAAAGCAAACGCCTTGGCCAAGATCCCGATAAGGGCCTTGATCTTGTGTTTTACATACTGATAGCGGCAATTTTGGGGTCCAGAGTTTTGCATGTTTTGGTGAGTGAAAGGGATCTGTTTCTGCAAAATCCTCTGATGATCCTTGATGTAAGAAGCGGTTTGGTATTCTACGGTGGCGTCATTGGTGCGGTGTTGGCCGGATGGATATATATTAGAAAACATAAATTAAATTTCTGGTTATATGTGGATATTTTTGCCCCCGGGGTTCCCTTGGGCCATATGTTTGGTCGAATTGGATGTTTGTCCGCCGGATGTTGCTATGGAAAGGCGATCCTTGAGCCTCACTGGTGGACGATTATATTTCCTCCCCATGAACATTGTTTTGCTCCGGTTGGGATTCCGCTCTTTCCCACGCAGATTGTGAGTTCATTGGCAAATTTATGTATATTTTTGGGTCTGTTTTTTCTGAGGAAACATAAGAGATTTAGTGGTCAAATGATTGCAACATATATGATTGTTTATGGAACATTCAGAATTATAATTGAGGAGTTTAGGGGAGATAGTGTTAGAGGTTTTATATTTGATGGACTTTTATCCACATCCCAATTTATTGCAATATTAATGGTACTTATGGGAGTGACGTTCTATATATTAAGGTGGAATAAGAAACTTGAACTGTAGCGAGATCCCCCTCCGACATGCTGTGTCACAATGCTTTTTTTATGTCATCCCTGCGCAGGCAGGGATCCAGAACCTATTGAAATTACTGGATTCCTGCCTGCGCAGGAATGACAAAAAAGTGAAAAAACCCTATTGTGACACAGCCTGCGAGGAAGGATAATCATACTAGAGGTTACCATGAAGAAAAATCTGATACTAATATTGCTAATTCTGCTGAGTGTGAGTTGTGCAAAGCCTCTTTATGTCGCAAAAGATCTTCCCGTTGAGTATGTTTCAAAAACATATGAAGGTTCATCTTATGCGGATGTCTGGCATGCTACTCGTTGGGCACTGCGGATGACTGAGTATCCAGTTAAGGATGAAGATAAAAGGCAGGGGACTATTATTACCAGTTGGGTGTCAGTTGAAACGGATTCCCACTACGTAGAGTTCTTCAATCGAAAGGATTATGGAACTACAGGATCTTATCACCAGTTGGAGATTCATGTGTTAAATATGGGTGGATCCGTCAAGGTGGAGGTTGGATCACGTGCCAAGTCCATGTTAACCAATCTTAAATCCACAAAATCCGAGGAAAAATTGATCTTGCAAAAAATATCAGATGCGCTACGTAGCGAGGATATTCGCGTAACAAATGTGGGGTTGGAGGAGTAATTTAAAGTAAAACATTAACAGCAAAACAATCCTACAAATCAAGTAGTTATAAAAATAATATAAAGTTCTATATGAGGTTTTATGGAGTACAAAGATACACTGAATTTGCCACAAACCGATTTTCCGATGAAGGCAAATCTGTCACAAAAGGAACCTGAGGTTTTAGCAAGATGGGGGGATAATAATTTATACGAAGCTGTCATGAAAAAGAATAAGGGCAAACCTCAGTACGTTTTTCACGATGGTCCACCATACGCAAATGGAGGTATCCATCTTGGCCATGTTCTCAACAAGATCCTAAAGGATATCGTTGTTCGTTCAAAAAACATGAGTGGCTACCACTGTGACTTTGTGCCGGGGTGGGATTGTCATGGTCTCCCAATTGAGTTGCAGGTTGATAAATCCTTGGGTGGCAAAAAGAATGAGATGTCCATTGTTGATATAAGAAGGGCCTGTCGCAGTCACGCCGAAAAATACGTAAATATCCAAAGGGATGAATTCAAGCGTCTTGGTTGCATGGCCAGATGGGATAAGCCATATCTTACGATGAATTATGAGTACGAGGCCTGTGTTGCCCGTCAATTGGGTAAAATTGTGGAAAAAGGGGGGCTTTATAAGGGCAGAAAGCCGGTTTACTGGTGTGCCCATTGTACAACCGCGTTAGCCGAGGCTGAGGTTGAGTATGAAAATCATACATCGCCCTCTGTATATGTTAAGTTTCATTTAGAGGATGATGCGGATCTCCGTAAGGATTTAAAGCTCAAGAAAGAACCGATATATGTCGTGATCTGGACAACTACCCCGTGGACGATTCCTGCTAATTTGGCGATCACCCTACATCCAAAATTTGAATACGTTGCAGTAAAGGTTAATGATGAGATTTGGGTCATTGCAGAGGGGATGCTCCAAAAATTCATGAATGCCGTTGAAATTAAGGATTACGATGTCGTTGGTAAGATTGATCCTAAGACTTTGGAACACAAAAAATGCAAACATCCGATGATTGATAGGGATTCTATTATTATATTGGGTGAACATGTAACGTTAGAGGCCGGTACAGGTTGTGTTCATACAGCGCCCGGGCACGGTCAAGAGGATTATGAAATTGGATTAAAGTATGGACTTGAGATCTTGACTCCGGTTGATCAGAGGGGACGTTTTACAGAGGATTGCAGTATCGATTGGCTGGTTGGTAAATTTGTTGAAGCAGCGAACCAGCCGATAGTGGATAATCTTAAAGAGATTGGTGCGTTGATTAAGTCAGAGAAGGTAGAACATTCGTATCCGCATTGCTGGCGGTGTAAAAAGCCTATCGTTTTTCGATCAACGGAGCAGTGGTTTATCTCTGTAGAAAAAAATGATTTGAGAAAAAAGGCTCTAGAGGCGATTGATAATGTAACCTGGGTTCCAAGTTGGGGGCGCAATCGTATCTATGGTATGCTTGAAAATAGACCCGACTGGTGCATTTCCAGGCAAAGGCTTTGGGGTGTTCCGATTGTTTCCGTCGTCTGTGGTGAATGCGGTTCATCCAGCACAAATCCAGAGATGATCGAAAACGCAGCCAAGATATTTGAGAAAGAGAGCGCCGATGCGTGGTACGTGAGGGATGTAAAAGACTTTCTACCAAAGGGTTATAAATGTCCCGAGTGTGGATCAGATAAAGGGTTTGTGAAAGAAAAGGATATTTTAGATGTTTGGTTTGATTCGGGGATTTCATACAAAGCGGTGATTGAAGAGGGCGAAAAACAGCCGGTACCAGTTGATCTTTACCTGGAGGGTTCTGATCAGCATCGTGGCTGGTTCCATACGTCACTTTTAACGTCGATTGCTATCAATGATCAGGCTCCCTACAAAACGGTTTTAACGCACGGTTTTACCGTTGATGAAAACGGTAAAAAATATTCAAAGTCCGCGAAAAACTATGTGCCCCTGGAAAATATTCTCAAAGAATATGGCGCGGAAATACTTCGTTTATGGGTATCTGCTGAGGATTATCGAAATGACGTGCGTTTCTCAAAGGAGATTGTGGCTCGCCTTGTCGAAGCATACCGAAAGATCAGAAATACATGTAGATATATGCTTGGTAATTTGAATGATTTTAACCCAGACAAGGATATGGTTGATTTTGAAAAATTGCCAGAGCTCGATAAATGGGCGCTTCATGAACTGCAGTTGCTGATTAAAAAAATCACTACAGCGTACGATGAATTTAATTTCCATGTAATATTCCATGCGCTCAATAAATTTTGCACAGTTGATATGAGCGCATTTTATTTGGATATTTTAAAGGATAGATTGTACTGTGAGTCTAAGGATGGGCATCCAAGGAGATCAGCTCAAACAGTTCTCTATAATATATTATCTGCGCTGGTACATCTGATGTCGCCGATATTTATCTTTACGTCAGATGAAATCTGGAAATATATGCCAAAGACAAAAGGGATGGCGGATTTTGTCCATCTTTCAGAGATGCCGAAGGTCAATGAGGATTATATGGACGACAAGGCGTATGAAAGATGGGAGAAATTTGAAGGGGTCAGATCCGATGTAACCAAGGTTTTGGAGACCGCAAGAAAAGAGAAGGTTATAGGAAATTCTCTAAACGCAAATGTTGTTTTACAGACAGAAGGTGATTTAGAAGAATTTTTAAAGAGCTTTGGCGATAGCTTGGCCGATTTATTTATCGTTTCAGGTGTTGAGTTTGGCAAGGCCGAGGGTGATTTTGTTGGTTCGAGTGAGAACTACACAGGTTTTAAGGTGGCGGTAAAAACGGCTGTGGGAACGAAATGTGTGCGTTGTTGGAAGGTTTTGCCATCTGTTGGAACACACAAGGATCACCCTGAGATATGTGATAGGTGCTATAATATTGTTGTTTGATAAGTTTCCTTTCCAGGGTGATATTTCAGGTGATGTCACCCCCACCTAGCCTCCCCCTTTCCGCCAAAGGCGGATCAGCCTCTGGCTGAAGGGAGAGGGAGATTAAGGAATGTGGCTCATTATAGGGGAAAAATTTGAAGAAAAAATATAAATATCTAATAGTGATAGCTCCATTGGTTTTTATCCTAGATCAGCTTACAAAATTTTTTATCATTGAAAGTGTCCCAATGAATACTGGGTTCGCTGTAATCCCAGGTTTTTTCGATATTGTTCATGTTACAAACAAAGGTGCCGCATTCGGTATGTTTTCACAAAGCGCTTCTGCCCTTAGAGAACCTTTTTTTAATATTGTTGCAGTAGTAGCCTTGATTTTTATTACCGTTTATTTTTTCAAAATGAAAAAGGAAGAAGAGTATTTAAAGCTTCCATTATCGCTTATAGTAGGGGGTATATTTGGCAACGCCTTGGATAGAATCCGCCTGGGTGCCGTAACGGATTTTCTTTCATTACATATTGGTGATAAAATGTTATTTGGTGTTAGATTGTCATGGCCAGCCTTTAATGTCGCAGATAGTGCCATATCCATTGCTATGGCTATACTCATCTGGAAGATGTTAAAAATGGGGAAGGAAGAAAGGGGAAAATAATGCAACCAGTTCTATTTTCAATAGCAGGAGTTTCAGTTCCGGCATTTTTCTTTATGGTAATGATTGCCACCTTGGTAGGCACATACATTGCCACTAAAATGGCGGAGAAAAAAGGTTTGGAGCCAGTTATAATACTTGACCTGGGAATATTTGGCATTATTGCGGGGGTTCTTGGTTCTCGTATTTTTCACATACTTGTTGAGGCCCCAGCTTATTATTGGGAAGATCCAATAAGGGTATTTTACTTCTGGCAGGGTGGCTTTGTCTCACTAGGTGCATATATTGGCGCCGGGCTTTCATGGCTGGTATATTTAAAGGTTCGAAAAAAGTCGGTCCTTGATTACATCAATAATACGGTCTTTGCGGTTCCTGTTGTGATATTTTTTGTGAGGTTAGGATGTCTGTTAAATGGTTGCTGCTACGGAAAGCCAACCGATTTTTTCGTCCACCTAATATTTACCAACCCGGCATCAACTGCGGCACATTATTATCCGGGCATTCCACTTCACGCAACGCAGTTTTATAATATGCTCAATGCCATAGTGTTATGGGCTATTATGTGGGTTATACACAAAAAAGTTAAAATGAAGGGAAAGTTTCTGGTTACATTCTTTCTCTATTATGGATTTTCAAGATTTATGATTGAGTTTCTACGTGGAGATACAGATCGTGGCATGTGGTTTGGTGGCAATATATCCAGTGGCCAGATAGTAATGTCGGGATTTTTTATATTTGGTCTTATTTTGTTTTTCTTGTTTAAGGGAAAAAAAGAAGGCGCTAATTAATTCGTCATCGCGAGCCCTGAGTGTAGCGAAGGGCGTGGCGATCTCCTGGGAGATTGCTTCGTCTCCGCCCATGGCGGTTCCTCGCAATGACATAAAATATGTACAAACGTTGCATCATATTGTTGGCCGATGGTTCCAGACCTGATATCTTTGAAGAACACTTCAAGAAGGGTAATCTTCCAAATATACAGCGGTATCTTCTAGAACAGGGCGATTTTAGAAGGGCGATATCTACATTTCCCTCCACGACGGGTCCAGCGTACCTTCCATTTTTAACGGGGTGTTTTCCAGGTACATGTAATGTCCCTGGTATTCGCTGGCTTGATAAAAAGGAATTTGCCACTAAAAAGAGAGGCAGGTCCCGCTTTAGAAGTTATGTTGGCTTTGAATCCTTCCTCATGGGAAGGGACGTCTATCCGCATATTCCGACAATATTTGAGTTGATAGAAAAATCCTATTCCTTTTTCAACCCAATAACGAGAGGGGTATCCTTTAATAAAAATCTCACGAAGATGATCCGAATTTGGTACTGGTACTACGCCCACCTAACCGATCACTGGAAATTTATAGATGAAAATGCAGTCAGGTTTGCACTAAAGGCCGCTGAAAAGGATTTCCAGTTTTTGTTTTTCGTAATGCCCGGAATAGATGAATATTCACACATAGCATCCCCATTTCATCAGTCAGCCAGGGATGAATATCTTGTTGTCGATGAGGCGGTAGGGAAGATATGCAAAAAACTTGATAAGCTGGGAAAGCTTGAAGACACGCTGTTTTGGATAGTGTCCGATCACGGATTATCTGAAACGCATACGCATTTTTGTATCAACGATTTTTTAGAAAAACGAGATATAAAGACCTTTTATTATCCACTCATCTTTCGAAAAAATTGTATAGCTGCAAATATGGTTTCAGGAAATGGAATGAGCCATCTTTACTTTAAAAATAAAGATGGCTGGCTTAATCATACAACGCGAAGTATGTTAGAAGGGATGTATCCAAAGCTACTCCATGATCTATTAGCCGAGGAAGCAATCGACGTGATAGCAGTTAAAAATGATGAAGGTGGCGTGGATATTATTACAGAAAGAGGAGAGGCTAAAACTTCCTTTATTGGTGAAAAACTAAACTATGATATAGTTGGTGAAAGGGGTCCCTTTGGTTATGACCATATAAAGGACGCCGATCCGATACAAAGCTTAGCTGCAACATTTGATAACGATTATCCCGATGCGCCATTTCAATTAACACATGTTTTTACATCACCGCGTTGTGGAGATGTGATTTTATCCGCAAAGCCTGGTTTTGATCTTCGTGAAAAATATGAAGTTCCTGAGCATAAGGCCTCTCACGGAGGGCTGCACTGTGAGCATATGCAGGTGCCACTTCTTTGCAATGCAAAATTGAAGATGCGCCCTACAAGGACCGCCGATGTTTTTCCGACAATCTTAAAGCTTCTGAATTATCCAATCCCCGAGCATATTGATGGAGTGAGTCTGGTTTAATA
The DNA here is from genome assembly GCA_964536295.1 of uncultured Pseudomonadota bacterium. Classification (GTDB taxonomy): domain Bacteria; phylum UBA10199; class UBA10199; order CAZHVX01; family CAZHVX01; genus CAZHVX01. The sequence goes on along the minus strand of CAZHVX010000100.1, from coordinate 657 downwards.
TTCTTAGTACATCAGCATTTCATGTCTATGAGATAACTTCTTGCCAAAGGTTTGGCTTCCTACTATGTAGGGCCACATGGTTAAAAAATATATTGCTGTTGCCGGAAATATCGGTGCAGGTAAAAGTTGTCTTACGGATTTTCTCTGCAGAGAATATAGTTTAAAACCTTTCTACGAGCCGGTTGAAATTAATCCATATTTGGAAGATTTCTATAAGAACATGAAGAAGTGGTCCTTCCATTCGCAGATTCATTACCTTGCGCATAAATTTCGAATACATCTGGAACTGGAGAAGGAAACAACGACAGTTGTTCAGGATAGAACTATCTATGAAGATGCAAGAATCTTTGCAACAAATCTCTTTAATCAGGAATATATGTCTCAAAGGGAGTTTGATACGTACTGGGATCTCTTTACGGTTATGTGTAAATCACTAAAGCCACCTGATTTGATGATATATCTAAAATGCTCCGTTAAGAACCTGAAAAAGCGCATTGCCGGGCGCGGGCGTAAGATGGAGCAGAAGATTCCGGATAAATATCTACGCGACTTAAACAAGCTTTATCAAAAATGGTTTGATTCATATAATCTGTCCCCAGTGATAGTCTACGAGTCGGAGAAATATGATTATTTGTCCGATTTCCTCGAGCGCAGAAA
>CAZHVX010000099.1:0-8067 GCA_964536295.1 uncultured Pseudomonadota bacterium | reverse complement strand
TGGCGTATGTCCCCAAGGACAAGATTGTTGGGATATCCAAGATAGCACGTATGGTTGATATGTACGCCAGAAGATTGCAGGTGCAGGAACGTCTTACAAATCAAATCGCTGAAACCTTGATGGAGGTTTTGAACCCATTCGGAGTTGGCGTCGTTGTCGAAGCGGAACACCTTTGCATGCAGATGCGGGGGGTTCAAAAAAGAGGAACATCGGTTACAACCTCATCAATGCTTGGAGCATTTCGCAAAAATCCCAAAACCCGCGCCGAGTTCATGCAATTAATTAAGTAATATTCGCTATAAACCACGAAGACACTAAGGCACTAAGAATTTTATGGTTTAATTGTTATATTGTTGAATGGCTATGGGTGCTCAATAATTCAAACATTGAGCAATTAAGCAATAGAAAGCTTAGTGGCTTTGTGTCTTAGTGGTGAACTACTTTGACCTTCGACATTGACAATGTGTCATCCTGAACAAAGTGAAGCCTGCCTGCCGGCGAGGCAGGGATCCAGCGAGGCTCACTGGATTCTTTCCGCCAGGGGCGGACCCGCCTACATACTAAATATATATCGGTGGCGGGCGCTATAATAACGCTCAGAATGACAAATTTTGAGTTGCAATTGCGTGTGACGATTGTGCGTAAGCTGCAGGATTGGTTCGTACGGCGCGATGTTGGCGCAGGAGGGAGGCCCGAAGCTCAAAAAACGATATTTGTTTCTCAAGTTAGAGGTCGACAGAGGGAGAACTCTAACTTGAGATAAAACAAAATCGTTTTTTGAGACGAGCGGTCGATCCGCCTACGTTACGCCTTTAGCATAACTTCGGCGAGACCTCGCCATAGTTCACGTAAGTGAACGAAGGCGGGCCGGGCGCCAGCGCCGGTAGAACCAAGCCTGCGGGTTACAAAAACAATCGTCCAATAAGCAATCATTATGTAAAATCTAATTATTTTTTTTGCAATTCAATGTACAACAGCGTGCCGGCGACGGTCATTGGGGCGGTGAATATGAGATTGAAAAATGGAATGACAAAAACCCAACCAAGTCCAATTAATGCCATTTTGTTTTTTCTTGCAAACGCGATCCTATCGGTGAAGGAGATAAGTTTTCTACTCATGGGGTAATCGACGTAGGTAAATCCTAAATCCCAAATTCCAAATCCTAAGGTAAACACGGAATACAAAATACTTCCGCCAACGGGGATCAAATTTAGGAACAGTAACAAAATTGGAATGCCTAAAAAGAATATTGATTTTTGTATTTCAACCTTTATTGTTCGCGCCAAATCTTTTAGCAAACGTTTAAAGTTAAAGGATGGGGCGCTCTGATTTGTCATTATCTCTTCAACTTTTTCTGAGAGGGCGTCATTAAATGGCGCTGAGAAAATCATGCTGGCCAAGAAACCAACCAAAAGAATCAATACTAAACTGATGATGATGACGATAAGCTGAAATAATATGTTAACGATCCATAAAATTCCATCAAGTATATGCCAAAGAATATTTGATGGATCTTGGATGTCCAGATTGCCCACGAGCGACGTAATCCAGCCGTAAATATCTCCGTAATAGGTGGCAAAGACGCTAATCATAACCGCCAAAACAAGTAACCCGATCAATGTTGGGAAAATCGCCATCCAAATAAGGGCTGGATGTTTTTTGAAAAAAACAAAGCCAGCTTTTAGCGATTTTGTTCCCAAATTAAATTGCTTGAGTGTAGACATATTCGGGATAGTAGATTAATATGTGGCAGAACGCAAGGTTTGTTAATACGGTTTGTCATCCTGAACGCAGAGAAGCCTGCCTGCCGGCGAGGCAGGGATCCAGAGTATAACACTCGGGATTCTTCGCGGAGTTTGTCCTGAGCGAACGCAAGTGAGTCGAAGGGCTCAGAATGACAAATATCGGTTCTCAATGACAGGTTAAATTCATGTTAAACCAAATCATTGATACATATCTCAACTATCTAAGAGTTGAAAAACATTTGGCAAATAACACCCTTGAGGCCTACGGCCATGATCTACGTCAATTTGCCGAACTTCTTTCTAGCAAAAAAATGGATGAGGTTGAATTGATTCGCGAACAGCATGTCTTGGCCTTCATGGTTTGGTTATATAAAGAACAGGGCCTTAAAAGTGAATCGGTTGCAAGACATCTTGTAACGGTGCGGGGGCTTTTTCAATTTTTGTTCAGGGAAAAAATTATTTTAGTTGATCCAACTCAACACATCGAATTTCCAAAGGGATGGAAGAGGATTCCGCATTTTTTAAATCTTCAGCAGATTGATGCGCTTCTTGCACAACCAAATCAGTCAACACCACAGGGGATAAGGGACCATGCGATGTTTCAACTAATGTATGCCGCCGGGCTTCGAATATCGGAATTGGTGTCAATAACGGTTGGTGGCCTCAACCTTGAGTCAGGATATGTGATCCCCTTTGGAAAGGGCTCCAAGGAGCGGATAGTCCCAATTGGGATTGAGGCTATCAAGGCGATACGAAAGTATTTAGAGGAGGTCCGACCCGGGCAACAAAAAACCCTTGATGATTCGGTGTTTCTTTCACGCCTGGGAAAGAAAATGAGCCGGCAGGCATTTTGGAATCTGGTTAAAAGATATGCATGGACGGCCGGGATCAAGATCAATGTTACTCCTCATATGTTAAGACATTCTTTTGCTACGCATCTTTTGGAGAATGGCGCCGATCTCAGGAGCATCCAGACAATGTTGGGACACGTGGATATCTCAACTACTGAGATCTATACACATGTCTCTAAAAAGCACCTCAAAGAGTTGTATGATAAATATCACCCACGCTCTTAACGTTTTTCGTTACTAGGTAACGATGCCCGTATCGTTTAGCGGTAACGTTAACGTCTTACTAGTACTTCGATTCACAAATTTTGACGGGTCGTTTTATGGGAAAAATGTTTATAGCTATTGAAAATTTGTTCCCTCAGTACTAGCCCTTCGGTCCTGAGCCTCAGGGTCGAAGGATACCGAGCGAATTCACCCATCTAAATAAATGAGTCGAGGTACTAGCCGTAACCGAAAAACGATTACCGATACGGGCATCGTTACCGTATAACGGATCATATCGATAATCCATTGACATCATTGATAAATTAGGTTAATTCTGCGAGCTATGTTTGAAAACGTACTTCAAAGATTACCACATTTTTTGATGTTTTATCCCGTACTTTTGTTCTCTTTAAGCTTTCATGAGTCGGCTCATGGCTGGATGGCGAATAGAAAGGGGGACCCTACGGCAAAAAGCCTGGGGAGAATTACACTCAACCCAATACCCCATATTGATATAGTGGGCACGGTTATCCTTCCAATTTTTATTATACTGGGGAATATGCCCCTTTTTGGATGGGGTAAGCCGGTTCCCGTAAACCCCAGATATTTTAAGGATATTCGCATGGATTCGCTCTGGGTTGCGGCATCAGGCCCAATCAGTAATATCATTTTGGCCCTTATCTTTGCCTTGATCTTGAAGATTGAATTTTGGATCCTACCACACCTTGATCCGACAAGTTTTATGGCGGGATCGTTCACGCGAACAATAGTTGGTGTTGTGTATCATATGTGCGAAATGGGGGTTATATTAAATCTCGCCCTGGCGGTTTTTAACATGATTCCTATCTTTCCACTGGATGGTGGAACTGTTTTAAGGGGTCTTTTGCCATTTAACTCACTACCACTCTATGATAGAATCGCGTCCTTCGGGATGCCGATACTTTTATTCTTGTTAATTACGGGATTGTTGAGATATATCTTTATACCGGTAATGACAGTAGCGGATTTATTGCTGCCGGGTTAATGCAAGTAACCAGAAACCAGTGACCTGTAACCAGAGATGAGGTTTACGAGATTCGTCCTGGTTACTGGTAACTGGAGTCTGGTAACATAGAGAGAAAAATGACTTCAAAAAAGCGGATATTAAGTGGCAATAGGCCAACAGGGAAACTACATTGGGGAAATTACTTTGGTGCGCTAAAGAACTGGGTTGATCTTCAGGATGAATATGAATGCTTCTTTTTCGTGGCCGACTGGCACAGTCTAACCAGTGAATACGATAACGTGAAGGGGATCAACGAATCCGTTCACGAAATCCTTATCGACTGGCTTGCGGCTGGCCTTGATCCCAAAAAATCTACAATATTTATTCAATCGCTTGTTCCTGAACATGCCGAACTTCATGTTTTGCTATCCATGATCACTCCCTTGGGGTGGTTGGAGCGCGTTCCAACATATAAAGACATGAAGAATGAGTTGAAGAATAAAGATCTTAACATGTACGGTTTTTTTGGTTATCCCGTTTTGCAAACGGCGGACATCATTATTTACAATGCAGATAAAGTACCGGTTGGTGAAGATCAGGTTGCGCATATCGAATTATCACGCGAGATTGTCAGACGTTTTCATAATCTTACACAAACGGAAATTTTTAATGAACCCAAACCGCTTCTAACCCCAGCACCACGCGTACCCGGTGTTGATGGTAGAAAGATGAGCAAAAGTTTTGATAACGCAATCTATCTTTCTGATGACGAGGCTACAGTTGAAAAAAAATTAATGCGGACCATTACAGATCCGCAGCGTAAACGCAGGAATGATCCGGGTGATCCAGAGGTATGTAATATTTGGTATTATCATAAATTGTACACAGATAAATCTAAACAAAATGAAATTCATGGGGGATGTACCAGCGGAACATTTGGATGTGTTGATTGTAAAAAACTTTGTGCAGTCAATGCCAATGAATACTGGAAAGAATTCAGAATCAAACGTGCAAAATTGGCAAAGGACCCAGCAAAGGTTCTAAAGGTGGCCCTGGACGGATCAAAAAAGGCGCAAAAAGACGTGCAGGCGTTGATGGATAAAGTTAGAGCGGCAATGGGAGTAAGTTATAAATAGTCATTCTGAGGGCGATAGCCCGAAGAATCCAGTGAAGTTCGCTGGATTCTTCACTACGTTCAGAATGACAAATGTTTCATGACAGACACAATAGAAATAACGAACCAAGATTATAAAATTAATCTGGATGTCTTTGAAGGTCCAATGGATCTTCTTTTGCATCTGATTAAAAAAAATGATGTGGATATATACGATATCCCCATTGCATTTATTGCTGGGGAATATCTAAAATATATTGATTCTATTCAAGAGATGGATATCGACCTGGCGGGTGAGTTTCTTGTCATGGCAGCTGAGCTTGCTCAGATCAAATCAAAGATGCTACTGCCAACGGTTGAAGGTCAAGAAGAAGAGGAAGAAGATCCGCGTACAGATTTGGTCAGGCGACTACTTGAATACCAAAGATATAAAGAGGTGGCTGAAAAATTGGCAAATAAGTGTATCTTGAATAGAGATATCTTTAAACAGGGCTCGTATGAAAAGGTTCCGACCCTTACCGAATCCGAGATAGAAGCCAGTGTCTATAATCTGGTAGAGGCCTTTAGCCGGATCGTTTCCAGGGCTTCAAAGGACGTTTACCACGAGATTTCGGTTGACCGGGTGAGTGTTAGTGAGAAGATTTTTCAGATAATCGAACTCATAAAAGATAAAGAAAGACTAAAACTCGAAGATCTTTTAACGGAGCCATTGTACAAACATATAATAGTGATTACTTTTTTGGCTTTATTGGAAATGTGTAAACTAAAAATGATTAAGGTTTTTCAGCTTGGCAACTTTGAATCAATCGAAATTGAGGCGCATGTTCAGAACGTCAATAGTGACAATTTCCCCACTCCCTAAGAGACTGTGTCACAATGCTTTTTTGATGTCATCCCCGCGAAAGCGGGGATCCAGAACTTATTGAAATTACTGGATTCCCACTTTCGCGGGAATGACAAAAAAGTGGAAAAACCCAATTGTGACACAGTCTCTAAGGGAGGGGGTAGGATGTGGTAATATGGAAAAACAACAACTAAAACCTATTATTGAGGCGTTGATTTTGGTTTCGGAAGAACCAATCAGCATAAATGATATCATGAAGATCTTTCAGGAAGAGGATTGCGTCGATAAGTCTATGGTTAAGGAAGTCCTGAAGATGATAGAAGATGATTATGCGCAAAATCTTGATAAGGGAATCCGTGTTCGTGAAGTTGGTGGTGGATATCAGATCTGCACAAAACCAGAGATGGCCACCTGGATTCAAAGATTAAATGAATCAAAGCCAATGAGATTATCTCAGGCCGCAATGGAAACCTTGGCAATTGTTGCGTATCGTCAACCGGTTGTTAGAGCTGATGTTGAAGATATTAGGGGTGTTGACAGCGGAGGTGTTTTAAAAACACTTTTAGAAAGAGGTTTGGTCAAGATCGTCGGCCGTCGTGATGAAGCGGGAAATCCGCTAATTTACGCCACAACACCGCAGTTTATGGAACTTTTTGATCTGGCATCTATGAGGGATCTTCCATCCTTAAGGGATTTTGATGAGCTTCAAAGGGAAAGAACCGGAACAGTAAATGCTGAAGAATCGGCACAGGCGCGGGAAGGTGAGTTTATTGTTGAGGACCAGGTTGTGGATGTTGGTGAAACAATATGGGAAGATGAAGAGCACAGACAAATCGTCGAGGATCTCGAATCAGGTATTAAAAACCTAAGAGAATTAGAGTCTGATATATTTCCAAAGATCGATGCAGCAAAACAAGAACAAAATGACCAGCCAATGGGGGAGTTAGATGTTAAATCAGAAGAGGGGCGACAAGGAGAATCCGTCCAAACCCAAGGAACCGAAGAAGGAACGCCTTCAGAAGATAATCGCACAGGCGACGGAACTGTCTAGAAGGGCTGCGGAAAAGGTAATTGCCGAGGGCTTGGTAAGTGTGAATGGTCATGTTGTTACAAAGCTCGGTACGTGTATCGATCCATACAGTGATGCAGTTTTTTATAAGGGTAGGCGTCTGCTTACTCATCAGCCAAAAATATACCTGGCATTCAATAAACCACGCAATTATATGGTCACCAAATCAGATCCAGAGGATAGACCTACCATTTGGGACTGTTTGGATAAATGGAAGGACAAGGTTAATTCCGCAGGGCGGCTTGATTTTGATTCACAGGGATTAATGATTCTTACAAATGACGGACAACTTTTAAATAGACTTACTCATCCGTCCAAAGAGATCGATAAAAACTATAACGTCAAGGTGAAGGGGCGTCCGTCAGAAGAAGCTCTCGATATCCTAAGAAATGGCGTTAAGCTTGAAGATGGAATAACACGACCTGCAACGGTTGTTGTTAACAAGGAAGAAAGCATCAACACGTGGCTTAATATTCGAATTCACGAAGGTAAAAATCGTCAGGTAAGACGTATGTGTCAGGCCATTGGTCATCCGGTTTTGCGCCTGAAAAGAACCTCGATTGGCCCGGTAAAACTTGGACAATTGCAGAGCGGAAAATGCCGACATTTGACCGAGCTTGAGGTAAGTACATTACGTGGTGTTAATAAACCTCAGCCCCCCAGACCATTCAACCGCAATCGAAGGCCTAGAAGATATTAAATCCCGTGGGCTTCACTGGATCCTTTCCGCCGAAGGCGGGCACTTTAATACCGTTCAGGATGACGTAAAATGTGTGTCATTCTGAGCCCTTCGACTCACTTATGTTCGCTCAGGATAAACTCCGCGAAGAATCCAGTGAATCTTCACTCAAATCCACCCATTTGGGATTAACTGAATTAATTAAATCAATCTTTTTTTTCTTCAACCATCCCTTAATCTGTTTTTCTTTCTCAATTGCCATTTCAATATCATTTGTCTCTACAAAATATACTAATTTGGTAACATTATATCTCTTAGTGAAACCTTCAATGAGTTTATTTTTGTGTTCATACACCCGTTTCCCCAAATTACTAGTTACTCCGGTATATAAAACTGTATTTCTTAAATTAGTCATTATATACACATAGTAATGTTTCATTGTAGACACTGGATCCTTTCCGCCGAAGGCGGACCCGCCTCTGGCGGGCACTTTAATATCGTTCAGGATGACACACAACAGATGTCATTCTGAGCCCTTCGACTCACTTATGTTCGCTCAGGATAAACTCCGCGAAG
>CAZHVX010000098.1:0-8237 GCA_964536295.1 uncultured Pseudomonadota bacterium | reverse complement strand
GTAGGCTAAGGAATAACGTTTATTATAGGGAGATGGATATGAGAAATATTTTCACAATGGTGCTATTGGGTGTGATATCAATTATGGTGATTGGTGATTCGGCAATTGCCGGCGGGCCCTTCTATTGCAAGTTTGACAATAGTGGTGAACCTATCAAATGGGCAAATGGAAAGATTCGCTGGAAGAGCGAGACCGGGGATTTGTCCCCTACGGTTGACAATCAAACCGCAGTCAACTGGGTGGCCGAGCTTTTTAATAAGTGGCAGAATGCATACATACGTCCAACGGTTACGGCAGACGAAATTTACACCGTAAGTCTGGATGTTGCGATGCAGGGGAGCGTTGGGGTTGATATCACAGCTGCCAACTATGAAGATTTTATAATTGAGGGGGAAAGCGGGATCACTCCAATAATTTTTGATTACGATGGTTCGATTACCGATGCCTTTTTAGGGGAGGGGATGAGCGACTATGTCATGGGCTTTGCCTCTCCACGTACAGCTGATCTGGAAAAAGGCATTATTGTAAATGGACAGGTCGTGATGAATGGAAAGTTTATCGATGGCATTGATGATAATCAATCAGGCGATGGTGATGTGTCTGAGGAGATGTTTAAGTCAGCGATCCTTCATGAGATAGGTCATCTTTTAAATCTGGATCATACACAACTAAATCACGATGTTGCACAGGAGATATTGGCCGAGGCGAGCAAGGGCGCGCTTACTTCCTATGCTCAGCATGTGCCAACCATGTATCCTGTAATGGTTACCGATGGGCAGTACGTCCTTCACAAAGATGATGTAGGCCAGTTGGCGTCCATATATCCATCTACTTCGTTTGCAAATAATTTTTGCGCACTTCGCGGAAAAATTTTGGTTGGTGATTCCGAGATTGGTTTTCCAGGCGTTAATATTGTTGTGAAAAATATCAGTTCTACGGCCAATGAAAGGATCGATGCACACTCCGCTGTCAGTGGAAGTTATTATGAAATTATGGGGCTAGATTTAGAAATCATGTATGACGGATCAGATAAGTTTGGTGAGTATATTGTGCACGGACTTACACCTGGTCAGGAGTATCGCGTTTGGTATGAGCCAATTCATCCAAGCTTTGTTGGTGGTTCAAGTTTGGAGCCCTATGGCTACCCGAGCGCTGTTCCACCATCTGGTTTTGGAGAGGGTAAAATTCTTTCAACAGAGGGAAACGAGGTTGTGAGCTGCGAATCAGGGAACACCATTATTGAAATGGCTAATATAAAACTTTCGGGTGACTATATAACCAGTGATTTAGTTGATATAGTTAACGAGGTTAGTCCGGGGGCTTCAACCGGTGGTGGATCAACCTCCGGCGACAGTAAAGCGAGTGGGGGATGCGCTTTGATAAGGTGAGGTGATAAAAACCTATTGTCATTCTGAAGGAGAGAAGCGACTGAAGAATCCCGAGTCGATCAATTGTTTACGCTGGATCCTTCGTTTCACTCAGGATGACTACAAGAAAAAAAATAACAAGCAATAATAGTTGTGAATATTAACAGAAAAAAAACAAAACAAGTCAGTGTTGGCAACGTAAAGATAGGTGGCGATGCTCCGATCTCCATTCAGTCTATGCTCTCTTGTCCAACAACCGATATCAAAGCGGTTACAGATGAAATTCGAAAACTTGAGGATGTTGGTTGCGAAATAATTCGTTTGGCAATTCCTAATGAGGAAGCAGCTAGGTGCTTAAAAAAAATTCGCACCATAACAAGAACTCCACTCATTGCCGATATTCACTTTCAACATTCGCTGGCGCTTATGGCGCTGGAGGCCGGAATTGATGGTTTAAGAATTAATCCGGGAAATATTGGTGGCAGGGACAAAGTAAAAATCGTTGCAAGGGAAGCAAAGGCCCGGGGTGTTCCGATTCGTATCGGGGTAAATAGTGGTTCGTTAGAGGAAAGTCTCTTGGATAAGTACGGATGGCCAAAGCCGGAGGCCTTGGTCGAATCCGCATTGAACCATGCAAAGTTGCTAGAAGATGAAGATTTTCATGACATAAAGATATCGATCAAGTCTTCAAGTGTTACGGATACAATAGATGCCTACCGTTTGTTATCATCAAAGGTTGATTATCCACTGCATCTTGGTGTAACCGAGGCTGGATCATTGATTCCCGGCACAGTTAAATCATCCGTTGGTATGGGCGTTTTGTTGTCCGAGGGAATCGGCGATACAATAAGGGTTTCTTTAACTGCTGATACGACGCAGGAGGTAAGGGTTGGTTACGAACTTCTGGCATCGTTGAATTTGAGGAAACGTCCCTGGCCGGAGGTTGTGTCGTGTCCCACTTGTGGGCGCGTGCAGATTGATCTTCAATCCCTCGTTGCCCAGGTTGAGGAACGTGTTAAGAATATTAGGGCTCCATTGAAGATTACAGTTTTAGGTTGTGTCGTTAATGGTCCCGGTGAGGCGCGCGAGGCAGATATCGGAATTGCCGGTGGTAAAGGTAAGGGTTTTGTGATAAAGAAGGGCGAGATTATTAAGACCTGCAAAGAAGAAGATCTTTTGGATGAATTGATGAAAGAAATTGATAAGATGGTTTAGTTTGTTTGGCCTGTTAGGTCCGTTAAGCCCGTTAAGCCCGTTTAAACGAGCTTAACCAACATAACGAATTAAACGAACATAACGAACTAAACGAACATAACGAACATAACGAACTCAACGAACATAACGGACTAAACGAACATAACGGACTAAACGACTATGCGTTATTCACAACTACTAATTCCAACATTAAAAGAAACGCCTTCAGAGGCCGAGGTTGTAAGTCATCAGCTGATGCTCCGTGCCGGATTTATTCGCAAGCTGGCGTCCGGCATATATGCCTATTTACCATTAGGCTATAGGGTTATCCGAAAGATTGAAGATATAGTCCGCGATGAGCTTGAAAAGTCAGGTGCGCAGGAATTGTTGCTTCCAATGGTTATGCCGAAAGAACTTTGGGAAGAAACCGGTAGATGGAATGTTTATGGAAAGGAACTCCTTCGTTTTAAGGACAGGCATGACCATGAGTTTTGTATTGGGCCAACACATGAGGAGGCGATAACTGATCTTGCAAGGCGCGAAATAAAATCGTACAGGGACCTTCCAAAAAACTTATTTCAGATTCAGACAAAGTTTAGGGATGAAATCCGGCCGCGTTTTGGATTAATGCGCGGACGTGAATTTATAATGAAGGATTCGTATTCGTTTGATGTTGATGAAGCAGCCTCAAAGGTTACTTACCAAAAGATGTTTGATTGTTATATAAGGATTTTTAAGCGTTGTGGTTTGGAATTTAGATCAGTTGAGGCGATTGGCGGCAATATTGGCGGAAGCATGACGCATGAATTCCAGGTTTTGGCTGATTCAGGTGAAGATGAAATAATGAGCTGCGCTAATTGCGATTACGCTGCAAACGTTGAAAAGGCTGAGTTAGCGCCGCCACCAATGCCGGATACAAAGCCCGAAACTCTCCAGAAGGAAGAAATTTCAACCCCTGATAAAAAATCCGTTGAAGATGTTTGTGATTTTTTAAAAGTCAAACCGCAAAGCCTGGTCAAGACTTTAATCTTTAGCACCGAGCAGGGCCCTGTTGCGGCTCTTATTCGTGGTGATCATAGTATTAAGGAAGCAAAGTTAAAGGAGGCCTTGGGTGTTGAATGGTGTCACATGGCCGAGGAGGGCATCATAAAGGAAGTTACAAATGCCCCGGCGGGGTTCGCAGGGCCGATCGGTTTGAAAATTCCAGTTATTGCTGATTTTGAAATTGAGGTGATGTCAAACTTTGTTGTTGGAGCCAATAAAGGGGATGCTCATATTATAAATTGCAATCTGAAAGACATTAATATTGCGAAATTTGCGGATATTCGTCACGCGGTTGATGGAGATACGTGTGTGCGTTGTGGCGGAACGTTGAAATCGTATCGTGGTATTGAAGTCGGTCAGGTTTTTTATCTAGGGACAAAATACAGCGAGGCAATGAAGGCGGTTTATCTGGATGAAAATGGTAAGGAAAAAATCATGGTGATGGGTTGTTATGGAATCGGAATTGGAAGAACTGCCGCTGCCGCGATTGAACAGAACCACGATGATAGGGGTATGATTTGGCCATTGCCGATTGCCCCATTTCAGGTTGAATTGATTGCCGTGAACTCAAATGATGATAAAGTTATTATGAAGTGCGAAGAGTTGTATAAAGATTTATGCAAAAATGGGGTTGAAGTTTTATATGACGATCGTAGGGAGCGACCGGGTGTAAAATTCGCAGATGCGGATCTCATTGGAATTCCTTATCAAATTTTAGTTGGTGCGCGTGGCCTGAAAAAACGCAAGGTTGAATTTAAGAACCGCAGAGGTGGCGAAAAAGAGGATATAAAAATATCCAAGGTCGTTAAAAAGCTACTTAAAGAGTTGACCAATTGATAAATTGATGATTGATTTACCAAATCGAGCCCTGCCTCGCCGGCAGGCGGGTTTAAAGGTTCGATGAACGGAGGGTCAATGGGTGGAAGAGATGAAAGAATTATAATTGCTCTGGATGGTGATACCTTATCGGAAGAAGAACGCTTCGTTAAACTTCTCAAAGACAAAGTAAAAATCTTTAAAATTGGAATGCAACTTTTTACTGCAATTGGACCTGATGCAATCAAGATGGTACACGATTATGGTTGTAAGGTTTTCTTGGATCTAAAATATCATGATATTCCTTCTACAGTAGTAAAGGCCGTTAAGGCCGCGATGAAGCATAATGTTTACATGTTGAACGTACATGCCTCGGGTGGTTCTAAGATGTTGCGTGAAATTGTTTATGAAACAGGAACGCAGGAAAACAGACCACTGCTTCTGGGAGTTACCGTTCTAACGAGTATGGATTCACTTGGTGATATCGGAATTCAGTTTGAGGTTCGCGAACAGGTGATGCGACTTGCAAGGATGGTAAAGGAATCCGGTTTGGATGGTGTGATTGCATCGCCCCTGGAGGTTAAATCAATTCGCGCATCGCTTGGTGAAAAGTTTACGATTGTAACGCCTGGCATCCGTCCAACGGGAACTGATAAACAGGATCAATCCCGTATTGCAACACCCTCTCAGGCAATCGCCGCAGGTTCAAACTATTTGGTCATCGGTCGTCCCGTCACACAGGCCAAAGATCCCCTTAAAGTTGTCGATGAAATAATCGATGAAATTGCCTAATTTGGGGTCTAGTTCCACGTATTTAGGGATTTAAGTCCTCAACGTTTCCAAAAACCGCAAAACCTACCACCATAACATCTTGATATCATTAAACAAAATTATTCCAATCATGGCATGTAAATTGCTCACTATATATCCGAATATGAGTATGCCCTTAAGAAAAATAAGTATTTTTTTCACTATCGTGGCCATGTTGTGTCTATATAGCTGGTTTGAAGTGCATGCCGAATTTTCTCCTGAATTTAAACCATGTAACAGTATCATTTCAGATAACTACATGAAAGAGACAATTATAGTAGACGATTCTTCTATTGCAAAATTTAAGGAAGAAAAATCTGAATACTCAGAAATGAATAAGGCAGAAATAAGCGATCTTCTATGGCAAGCTTATAATGAGAAACTTCATTCGTTGTGGGATACAACAGAGTTTGTTGAAAATAAAGTTTTTAAGATCAATTCTGAAAGTGACTTATACTATGCTTTATCCGGGAAAATAAGCGGGCTAAAGTCTGGTGTGGCACTAACTATTACTTTTTCATTCAAAGACGATCGTATTTTTCAAGATTACAAAGAAAATGATATAGATGCAGGGATGAAACTGATGCGTTGTTCAGAGGTCTCTGGCCAAATTGAATTGGATGAAGATGGTAAACTTGTAAGGATTGAGGCAGATGACTTTTATGAAGAAGGTGATGCACCATGGATTCCATCGGATGAGGAAAGGGAGGCTATAGGTCGCATCTGCAATATAAATTACGAAACAGGTGAATATCTTTGTCATTTGAAATCGGGAATGTTTTTAGCGAATTATGAAATCTGGGAAAAAGATGGTTATGTAATGGGCGAGGGCGAAGTTATCCATAATGGTTGTCCTGCTGCCGGAACAGAAAAAGTTTTGAATTTAAATGACGAAGTTCAATTATTTTTATCATTATCTCTGCCTTATCCAAAGTATAAAGACTTGCTCACTAATAAAGAGTTTCAAGATTCATGTCCCATTTATGGAGTAAAGGGAAAAGGAAATTCGGATCACCATCTTCGTTTTGCAATGGGATTTGAAGCGGATCCTGCAAAATTAAGTGGTAGTGTGATTAAGAAAAGTAGCTCATTATATGTGGATCAATGTGAGGACCAAGATCCAAATATTCTATGTGAAAACGAATTTAACGCCTATTTGGATGCCAATAAGCTCTCTGATGGATCGTACAATCTATTTAATGTGCTCTCAAGAGAAGATGGAAGGTGCAAAGACGAAGGTGCGTGGGGTGGGGATCATAGATGTGTTTGTCAGGCCTTTGATGCGCCTGATTTGTCAAAAGTTTTCTATTATGGCAGCGATACATACGAATACTGGTTATGCCAAAATGAGCAGTCACCGCGGCTGTATTTAAAACAGGAATATCAAGAGTTAGAACTAGATCCAAAGGATGTCGACACTGATGGTCTAAAAGATCTCTGGTGGAGCAGAAAAGATCTGGAGATTGATCCAATCGGTGATGAAGAGGCTCTTAAAGGATATATTGGTTCAGATAGGTATGATGGCTTATTTGATAATTGTCCATGGCACGCAAATGCGGATCAGTCTGATTTGAATGGCGATGGCTTTGGTGATGTGTGTGATACTAGCGGTGATATAGATGATGATAATTGTCCAGATGATATTGATGAATATGATGCAGATCCTACAAAGTGTTCTGCAGAGATTGATGGAACCGATAGTGGCGTTAGTGAAGAATGTCAGCCATTAGAGGATGGTAGCGATGACTTTGATGCTGATGGCATTAAAGATGAATGTGATTTTGATATTGATGGTGATGGGATCGATGAGAGGGCACCTGAGGGTGGAGCTGTGCTGGAACCATGCAATGAAACTGGTGAAACAGTTGGTTGTTTTGATAACTGTGAATTATTAGCAAATGCCGATCAGCTTAATTCAGATAATGATAATCTTGGTGATGCATGTGATCCGGACAATGATAATGATGAAATTCCTAATGCAGATGATAACTGCCCATTAGTTGCAAACCCAGATCAGGCCGATACGGATGGGAATGGAATTGGTGATCTGTGTGATGCACCTCCAGATCCAGGAGAAACCCCAAACGATGATTTAGGCGATGATCTTGGCGGTGATGAAAGCTGTGAGCCTATCGGAACGGACTCCGATGGGGATGGAATAGATGACGCGTGTGATAATTGCACGAGCGTTCCAAATGCAGATCAGATAGACGAAGATGGCGATGGCTTGGGTGACGTCTGCGATCAGGACTTTGACATCAGCACAGAAGAATCTCAAGGCGATGGCCAAAGCGCGGAAGAGGGTGATGATGGTGATCTGAAGACCATAGAGGGTTGTTCACTCATAGCAGACTCTAATGCCCCTTTAAAACCAAATTCAACACTTTTCATTCTAATAGCACTTTCAATCCTAATTATTGCGACATACAGACGTAAATTGGGGAGTTTGCCCCCCAAATTTGAGGGGATTTCCCCTCAATTGGGGCCTATAGACGTATAAAAATGAGAGAAATAAAAGATCTTTGAACCGAAATGTTGCTTTAATATCATGTAGTTAGAAGAAAATTGGATTTTTTTGTCATTTGGCATGAGTTGGCATCACCTGTGCAGTATACAGTGATGAAACCTTGGAGGGTAAAATGACTGAGCTAATAAAACAAATGGATGATGTGGTCGTTACCGTAAACCCGATTGATGGATTGGATGAAACGGAGAATGAAGTATTGTTAAAGCTCCAGTTAAAGATGGCAACAACATCTATTAATCATGAGTATGCGCGTGTCGAATATGACGATACAAATGATCGGGAAAAGCGTGAGGAGCTTGAGAACTTTATGATGCTGTGTCATCAGGAGTATCTTGAGGCCAGGGAGCAGTTGGCTGCCTATAACCCGATCGTGCTGGCTAGTTTTGAACATGATCTTTTGATTCAAAAACAGACAGCATTAGCCCAATATAATGCCTAAATCCCTAACCCTCCTTTCTTGAGAAGGGGAACCGTCGTTA